>JAHBWE010000004.1:300000-529166 GCA_019637155.1 Labilithrix sp.
CAACCAGATCATCGGCTCGGCGGAGGCGGAGGGCCCCGGCGGCGGCGGCGGCGGCGGCTACATCGCGATCAGCGCGGGCACGCCGGCGCGGGCGGCGAACGGCGCGGCCGGCGGGACGACGAGCTCCTCGTCGCTCTCCGAGTTCGACATGAACGGCGCGACCGGCGGAGCGGGCGGGGTCGCGAACGCGACGATCACGCGCGGAGAGCTCGCGGCGACGAGCTGCTACGCGAACAACGCGCCGGTCAACACCGTGCCGGGCGCGCGCACCGTCGCGGAGGACACGACCCTCACCTTCACCGCGGGGAACACGATCTCGATCCGCGACATCGACGCGCGGAACAACCCGGTGCAGGTGACGCTCGCCGCGACGAACGGCACGGTGAGCCTCTTCACGATCGCGGGCCTGACGTTCACGACCGGCGACGGCACGAGCGACGCGACGATGACGTTCACCGGCACCGTCACCGCGATCAACAACGCGCTCGCGACGCTCACGTTCCGCCCCGATCCGAACTTCAACGGCGCCGCGACGCTCCGGATCACGACGAACGACCAGGGCAACACGATGCCGGCGCCGACGACGCCGCAGATCGACGAGGACACGATCGCGATCACGGTGACGCCGGTGAACGACGCGCCGATCGCGAACGACGACACCGCGACCGCGAGCGTCGGCACCTCGGTCGACATCGACGTCCTCGCGAACGACACCGATCCCGACGGCATCCCGCCGACCGTGCTCACGATCACGGCGGTGAGCACGCCGTCGATCGGCACGGCGACGATCGTTGGTAACCAGATCCGCTACACCGCGCCGATCGGCGCGACCGGAAGCGCGACGTTCACGTACACCGTCTCGGACGGCACGTTGACCGCGACCGGCAACGTCACCGTCGCGATCGGGGCCGGCGGCGCCGACAGCGACAACGACGGCATCCCCGACGACATCGAGATCGCGATCGGCACCGATCCGAACGACGCCGACTCCGACGACGACGGCGTCCTCGACGGCGACGAGCGGGACCCCGCCGCGGACACCGACGGCGACGGCCTCATCAACGCGCTCGATCCCGACAGCGACAACGACGGCCTCTTCGACGGCACCGAGATGGGCCTCGGCTGCTCCAATCCGGCGACCGACCTCTCGAAGCGCCGCTGCGTGCCGGACGCCGATCCTTCGACGACGACCGATCCGCTGAACAAGGACACCGACGGCGGCGGCAAGAGCGACGGCTCGGAGGACGCGAACCTCAACGGCCGCGTCGACCCCGGCGAGACGAACCCGATCGCGGGTCAGGGCGCCGACGACGCGAGCGTGACGGACACCGACGGCGACGGCCTCAGCGACGCGCTCGAGCGCTTCCTCGGCTCCGATCCGAACGACGCCGACTCCGACGACGACGGGCTCCTCGACGGTGACGAGGCGAACCCGAGCGACGACACCGACGGCGACGGCGCGAAGAACGTCGTCGACGCGGACAGCGACAACGACGGCCTCTTCGACGGCCTCGAGATGGGCCAGGCCTGCTCGAACCCCGCGACCGACGCGTCGAAGGGCCGCTGCACGGTCGACGCCGATCCGACGACGAAGACGAGCCCGCTCCTCCGCGACACCGATCGCGGCGGCGTGATGGACGGCGCGGAGGACCTGAACCGGAACGGCCGCTTCGATCCGGGCGAGCAGAACCCGATCGCGGGGCAGGGCGCGGACGACCTCAACGCGCCGCCGGACAGCGACAACGACGGCCTCCCCGACGCGTTCGAGATCTCGATCGGCACGGATCCGAACGACGCCGACAGCGACGACGACGGTGTGCTCGACGGCGAGGAGCCGAACCCGACCGAGGACTCGGACGGCGACGGCCTCGTCAACCCGCTCGATCCCGACAGCGACAACGACGGCCTCTTCGACGGCACGGAGATGGGCAAGGCCTGCGCGCACCCCGCGACCGACTTCCGGAAGCGGAGCTGCGTCGCGGACGCCGATCCCTCCACGCGCACGAACCCGCTCGATCGCGACACCGACAAGGGCGGCGCGTCCGACGGCTCCGAGGACTGGAACCTCAACGGCCGCCTCGACGTCGGCGAGACGAACCCGGTCTTCGGCCAGGGCGCGGACGACGCGACGGTGGTCGACACCGACGGCGACGGCCTCGGCGACGACCTCGAGCGCACCCTCGGCTCGAACCCGAGCGACGCCGACACCGACGACGACGGCGTGCGCGACGGGGACGAGCCGAACCCGTCGCACGACACCGACGGCGACGGGCTCCGCAACGTGCTCGACGCCGACAGCGACAACGACGGCCTGTTCGACGGCACGGAGATGGGCAAGAGCTGCTCCGATCCCGCGACCGACGCCGCGCGCCAGCGCTGCATCGCCGACGCCGATCCCTCCTCGCGCACGAGCCCGCTCCTCCGCGACACGGACAAGGGCGGCGTGAGCGACGGCTCCGAGGACTTCAACCGCAACGGCCGCGTCGACTTCGGCGAGACGAACCCGACGCCGGGCAACGGCGCGGACGACGCCGATCCGGGGAACGCCGATACCGATGGTGACGGCCTTACCGATAAATTCGAGGACGCGATCGGCTCGCACAAAAACGACGCCGACTCCGACGACGACGGCGTGCCCGACGGCCAGGAGCCGAACCCGACCGAGGACACGGACGGGGACGGCAAGCCCAACGTCCTCGACTCCGACAGCGACGGCGACGGCCTGTTCGACGGCACCGAGATGGGCTTCGACTGCGCGAACCCGGGCACGGACACGTCGAAGAACCAGTGCATCGCGGACGCCGATCCGTCGACGAGGACGAGCCCGCTCGATCCCGACACCGACAAGGGTGGCGTGCGCGACGGGGCGGAGGACGTGAACAAGAACGGCCGCGTCGACAGCGGCGAGCGAGACCCGCTCGACCCGGCCGACGACGGCACGCCCTGCACGCAGGACTCCGAGTGCGGCGCGGCGGACAGCGGACAGATCTGCAACGACGGCGCGTGCGGCGCGGGCTGCCGCGGCACGGGCGGCAACGGCTGCCCGAGCGGTCAGGTCTGCTCGTCGACGACGGAGGTCGCCGGCACCTGCGGACCCGGCGGCACGAGCGGCGGCGTCGACGTCGACGGCGGCCCGACCGTCCCGGGCACGACCCCGCCCGACGACGGCGGCTCGCTCGAAGGCGGCGGCATCAACTGCGCGGCGACCCCCGGCACCGCCGCGTCCTCCACCGCGTGGGCGCTCGGCCTCGGCCTCGCGCTCGCCTACCGCACGCGCCGCCGCAACAAGAGGTGACGGCGCGGCGGGGCGCTCACGGCGCCTTCGCGGTCGCCGTGAGCGCGGTCGCCGCGATCGTCTCCGCCCAGCGCGCGTAACCCGCCGCCGACGGGTGGAACCCATCTCGCGCGAGGTACTCCTCGCGCGGGGGCAGGTTCAAGGCGACGTAGCGCGCGTCGAGGGCGGCGCACGTGCGGCGGAGGAGGGCGTCGAGGTAGTCCGCGCGCGCGCCGACCGCGGAGCGGGTGGGCTGCGGCAGCGAACGGAACGCGCCGAGCGGCGGGAGACCGGACACGACGACCTCGCGTGCGCCGCGCGCGCGGAGGTCGCGCACGAGCGCCGCGACGCGGCGGGTCCAGGTGCGGCCGCGCGTCAGCTCCAGCGTGTCGTTGACGCCGATCGCGACGACGACCGCATCGACGGGGAACGCGAGCGACGACACGAGCTCGTGCACGCGCGCGACGGTGGCGCCGCTCTCACCGGCGATCTGCACGCGCACGTGGCGACGCAGCGCCCGCGCGAGCGCGAAGCCGAGCCCCTCCTCTTGCGAGCCGACGCCGACACCGGCCGCGGTCGACTCCCCGAGCACCGCGAGCTCGAACGCCGCGCCGTCGCCGGCCACCGCGCCGCCGCGCTCCCCCGCAGCTTCGGGGAGGCTGGGCATACGACGCCGCGCGTGCGCCCCCATCGCCACCGCCACCGGCAACACCGGCGCATGAAGCCAAAACCGCACCCGCGCCCGAACCACGCTCATGCCTCACACCTCCCATCGCCGCGGCGACGAGGTTCGCCGATGTCTCACGCCTCCCATCGCCGCGCTCGCGGGCTCACGTCGAGCGTGGTCGTTTGCGTCGTGGCTTCGAGCTTGCTTCGACGAGGTTCTTGAGCGCCTCCATCACCGCGTGCACGGTGGCGGCGCGGGCGCCGGCGGCGTCGGGGAGCTTCTTCGCGAGCGGGCCGTCGAGGAGGAGGCACGCGAGGCCGTGCGCGATCGACCAGCCGAGGATGACGAGGGCGCGCTCGTCCGGCTTCGGCGGCAGGCCGTCCGCGATCGCTTCGCCGACGAGCTTCGGGAGGAGCGCGAAGCAGTCGTCGGCGTTCTCCTGCGCGGTCGGGAAGCGCTCGACCGCGACGAAGTCGTTGCGGAACATCACGCGGAAGTGCGCGGGGTGGTCGCACGCGAACTCGACGTACTCACGGCCCGCCGCGGCGAGCTTCTCCGCGCCCGTCATGTCCGCGGTGGTCAGCTTCCTCAGGCGCGCGCCGAGGAGCGTGAAACCGGACTGCGCGATCGCGGCGAGGATGCCCTCGCGATCGGTGAAGTAGTGGTACGGCAGCTGATGGCTCACGCCCGCGCGCCGCGCCACCTCTCGCATGCTGAGGTCGGCGAGCCCGCCCTCCTCGATCGTGCGCACCGCCGCGGCGAGGATCTCGCCGCGGACGTCGTCGTCCCTCTTCTTCGCGAGCGCCAAGTCCACTCCACCTTACTTCACCTCGCGTCTTGACATTGTCAAGCTCAAGCCCTAGACAATGTCTACTGGACACTGTCAAGGAGCGGCGGATGCGCATTTCTCCCTGGTTGTTGATCGCGCTCGCGGGCTGCAGCGGCGCGGAGGCGGCGACGGCGCCGAAGGCCGAGGACCCCGCGGTGGCGGTGCGGCTCGCGAAGGTGGAGCACGGCCCGATCGCGCGGCCGATCCGCGGGACCGGCGTGCTGCGGCTGAAGAGCGAGATCGACCTCTCGTTCAAGGTCGGCGGGCTCGTCTCCGCGGTCTCGGTCGAGGAGGGCGCGCGCGTGCGGCGCGGGCAGGTCCTCGCGCGGCTCGATCCGACCGAGGTCGACGCGGCGCTGCGCCAGGCGAAGGAGGGCGCGACGAAGGCGGAGCGCGACCTCGAGCGCGTGCGGAAGCTGCACGCGAGCGGCGCGATCGCGATCGTCGAGGTGCAGAACGCCGAGACCGCGTTCGCGCTCGCGGAGGCGGGCACGAACGCGGCGGCGTTCAACGCGCAGCGCTCCGTCATCGTCGCCCCCGACGACGGCCGCGTCGACAAGCGGCTCGTCGAGCCGGGCGAGGTGGTCGCGCCCGGGCGCGCGGTGCTCCACATGAGCGGGCAGTCGAAGGGCGCGATCGTGCGCATCGGGGTGACCGATCGCGACGTCCTTCGTATCCACGAGGGCGATCCGGCGCGCGTCGTCCTCGACGCCGATCCGACGCAGGTGCACGACGGCAAGGTCACCCAGGTCGCGACGGTGGCGACGGCGGGCGCGGGCACCTTCGAGGTCGAGGTGAAGCTCGCGTCGCCGCCGAAGACGGTGCTCTCCGGGCTCACCGCGAAGGTGGAGATCGCGCACCTCGAAGACGCGGGCGCGGTCGTGCCCGCCGGCGCGGTCACGTTCGGACCGGGCGACGAGAGCGCGGTCTACGTCGTCGACGCCGGTCGGGCGCGGCGCGTGCCGGTGAAGGTCGCCTTCCTCGATGGCGCGCGGATCGCGCTCGCGTCCACGCTCGAAGGCGCGGAGGTCGTCGAGGCCGGCGCCTCCCGCCTCGCGGACGGCACCTCCGTGCGGATCGTCCCGTGAGCGCTGGTCGAGACGCGGCCGGAGGACCGACCGCGTTCGCCGTCCGGCGGTGGCAGTTCACGCTCGTCGTCTTCCTCGCCGTCGTCGCGCTCGGCGTCCAGTCGCTCTTCACCGTGCCGAAGTCGGAGGACCCGACCTTCCCGTTCGCGACGTTCGTCGTCGTCGCGGTGCTCCCCGGCTCGAGCCCCACCGACGTGGAGCGCCTCGTCGTCGATCCGCTCGAGACGAAGCTGAAGTCGCTCGCCGACGTGAAGACGATGCGCACCGAGATCGAGGACGGCGTGTCGGTCACGCGCGTCGAGTTCGTCGCCGGCAGCGATCCGACCGAGAAGCACGACGCGGTGCTGCGCGAGACGACCGCGCTCCGCCCGACCCTGCCGCCGGAGCTCGCGCGGCTCGAGGTGCGCCAGTTCAACGCCGCGAACGTGAACGTCGCCGAGGTCGCGCTCGTCAGCGAGACGGCGTCGTACCGCGAGCTCGAGGTCGCCGCGCGCACGCTCCGGCGGCGGCTCGAGAACCTCGGCTCCGTCGGCGAGGTCACCGTCGCCGGCCTCCCGAAGCTGGAGGTCACCGTCACGCTCGATCTCGATCGGATGGTCGCGCTCGGCGTGCACCCGCAGGAGGTCATCGCCGCCGTCGGCGCCGAGAGCGCGAACGTCCCCGCCGGCAGCGTCGAGGCGGGGAGCCGCCGCTTCAACGTGCAGACGAGCGGCGACTACGCGTCGATCGACGAGGTGCGGACCACGATCGTGCGCTCCGCGGGCAGCAGCTCGATCCGCGTCGCCGACGTCGCGACGGTGACGTACCGCGAGGCGGAGGACGCGCCGTTCGCGCGCTTCGACGGCAAGCGCGCCGTGCTCGTGACCGCGCCGCAGCGGGAGGGGAAGAACATCTTCGAGACGAAGAAGGTGATCGACGCGGAGCTCGCCGCGTTCGCGCCGTCGCTGCCGCCGAGCATCCACCTCGAGCGCGGCTTCGATCAGTCCGCCAACGTCGCGCACCGCATGTCCGGGTTCACGCGCGACTTCGGGCTCGCGATCTTCCTCGTCCTCCTCACGCTCCTGCCGCTCGGCTGGCGCGCGTCGGTCATCGTGATGGTGTCGATCCCGCTCAGCCTCGCGATGGGCCTCTTCTTCCTCGACGCGTTCGGCTTCGGGATCAACCAGCTCAGCATCGTCGGCTTCGTCCTCGCGCTCGGCCTCCTCGTCGACGACTCGGTCGTGGTGGTCGAGAACATCACGCGCCACGTGCGCGCGGGGAGGCCGCCGGTGGAGGCCGCGATCGCGGCGACGAAGCAGATCACGGTGAGCGTCCTCGGCTGCACCGCGACGCTCCTCTTCGCGTTCCTCCCGCTCCTCATGCTGCCCGGCAACGCGGGGCAGTTCATCCGCTCGCTGCCGGTCGCGGTCGTCGTCACGATCGCGGCGTCGCTCCTCGTCTCGCTCACGGTCGTGCCGTTCCTCGCGAGCCGCGTCCTCGTGCCGGAGGCGGAGCACGGGAACGTCTTCCTCCGCGGCCTCACCTGGCTCATCGAGGGCAGCTACCGCCGCGTCCTCGACCGCGCGATGGCGTGGCCGCGCACCACCCTCCTCGTCGGGCTCGCCGTCTTCGCCGGCGCGCTCGCGCTCGTCCCGAAGATCGGGTTCAGCCTGTTCCCGAAGGCGGGCGTACCCCAGGTCATGATCTCGGTGCAGGGCGCGGAGGGCTCGGCGCTCGCGGAGACCGATCGCGCGGCGCGCTTCGTCGAGTCGATCGTCGCCGGAGAGCCGCGCACCGCGCACGTCGCGACGACGGTGGGGAAGGGGCACCCGCAGATCTACTACAACGTGGTCGGGCGCAACGAGGGCGCCAACGTCGCCGACGTGTTCGTCGTCCTCGAGGGGCACGAGCCGCCGACGCGCTTCGTCGAGTCGGTGCGCGCGAAGCTCCGCGACTACCCGGGCCCGCGCTTCGACGTGGTCGAGTTCGAGAACGGCCCGCCGCTCGACGCCCCGATCGCGATCCGCCTCCTCGGCGACGATCCCGCCGCGCTCGAGCGCGCCGCTTCCGACGTCGAGGAGCTCCTCGGCGAGCTCGAGGGCACGCGCGACGTGCGCAACCCGGCGAGCGATCGGCGGACCGATCTGCGCGTGAAGGTCGACCGCGACAAGGCGGCGGTGCTCGGCGTGTCGCCGCCGGACGTCGATCGTGCGGTGCGCCTCGCGATCGGCGGCGTCGTCGCGGGGAAGTACCGCGACCCGGCGAGCGACGAGGCGCGCGACATCAAGGTGACGCTCCCGCGGCGGACGCCGGGCGCGGCGCCGGACGTCGGCGCGCTCGAGCGCCTCTACGTCGGCGCGAAGGGCGCGGCGGTGCCGCTCGCGCAGGTCGCGTCGATCGTGCCGGAGCCGTCGCCGTCGAAGATCCGGCACCACCAGAAGGAGCGGAGCGTCACCGTCACCGCGCACGTGAAGGACGGCTACAACACCGACCGCCTCACGAAGCTCGCGCTCGCGCGGCTCGCGAAGATCGAGCTGCCGAAGGACGTGCGCGCCGAGCCCGCGGGCGAGCTCGAGAACCGGCAGGAGAGCTTCGGCGGCCTCGGCGCCGCGATCGTCATCGCGATCTTCGGCGTGCTCGCGATCCTCGTCCTCGAGTTCCGCACCTTCAAGAGCACGCTCATCGTCGCGTCGGTGCTGCCGCTCGGCGTCATCGGCGGGCTCGTCGCGCTCTACGTGAGCGGCAACACGCTCTCGTTCACCGCCAACATCGGCTTCGTCGCGCTGATGGGGATCGAGGTGAAGAACTCGATCTTGCTCGTCGACTTCACGAACCAGCTCCGCGAGGAGGGGGCTTCGCTCGACGACGCGATCCGCAAGGCGGGGGAGGCGCGATTCGTCCCGATCCTCCTCACGACCCTCACCGCGATCGGCGGCCTCGTGCCGCTCGTCCTCGAGCGCTCGAGCCTCTATTCGCCGCTCGCGATCGTGATCCTCGGCGGCCTCGTGAGCTCGACGCTGCTCGCGCGCGTCGTCACGCCGGTCCTCTACAAGCTGCTCGCGCCCGCCGTCTCAGTCCGGGGCGCTCCAGTCGAAGAACCACGCGCTCATGGCGTCGACGACGCGCTGGCGAATGGTGGCGTCGTCGAACGCTCGGTGCTGCGCGACGATGGTGGCGAAGCGGGGGAAGCTCGGACCTAGGGGCTTCGCGAACCCGCACGACGCCGCGACGCACGTGAACACCGTCTCGGCGTCCGCGGTCGCGACGTCGATCGAGACCGCCTCCGAGCAACGCGGGCACGGAAAACGCAGAACGCCGATCTGGGACGACATACGCCCGCTCAATGTCTCCTTACCTAAAGGAGACAAATCTCATCGGCATTACCCCTAGGGGGGTTGACTACGGCGAAAGAGCGAATCGGACGACGCCGATCGGTCGGCCGCGAACTGTCCGCATGGGCCACGCCCGCTCCACCCGCTACGAAGCCCGCCGCTGACACGCACCTTTCACGCAACATCTCCGAGGCGCGAACGATGAGGGCTCCATGCCGAGTCGGACACCGTTCGACAAGTTCGCGAAGCTGATGTGGTCCGCGCTGCTCGCGCGCGCGGGGAAGGTGGAGACGGAGGAGGAGGTCGCGCCCGACAGCCAGTCGATCGACCTGACGTTCGAGCCCGACGCGACGAGGCTCGAGGCGCTTCGCCGCTTTGGCCTCGTCGGCCGGATGTTCCACGAAGAGCACGCGCTGCTCGAGTTCTTTCACAACCCGCCGAGCAGCGACGAAGTGCTGGCGTGCCTGGCGAAGCTGATCGAGCGACGGAAGACGCCCGACAAGCGTGCATCGAGGCTCTGGATCTTGTCCGCCGGCCGTCCGACGACCGCGCTCGCGAGGCTCGGCTTCACCGCGGTCCCCGACTGGCCGTCGGGCACGTACGCGCTGCCGGAGGACTTCTTCACGAGCCTGATCGTCGTCAACGAGCTGCCGGTCGAGAGCGATACCCTCCTCTTGCGCGCGGTCGGCGCAGGTCGCGTGCTGCGCGCCGCGCTGAGCGAGGCCACCGCGCTGCAGCACGACGTGCCGGAGCGCGACATGATCGTCTCCGGAATGCTAAAAGTCTGGGGAGAGCCGGACAAAGACGAGGAGTTTGCCATGGCGACGCAGGATTTCGTGGAACGATGGAAGCGTGAGCTCCGCCAAGAAGGCCGCGAAGAGGGGCAGCAGGTTGCGACGCGCGACGCGCTCGTGCTCGTGCTTCGCGCACGGTTCGGGGGCGTCGAGCCTGCGACGGAGCAGACCCTCCAGGCGGCCTCGCTCGAGCAGCTCTCGCGCTGGCTCGAGCGCGCGGTGACCGCCGCGACCGCCGCCGAGGTCTTCGCGACGTAGCTCGCGCGGTCGAGCTCGAGCCGACGGGTGCGTCTGGGCTTCGACGTCCTGTCGGGAGACCGACACGCCGTAGCGCGCAGAAGCTCGCGATTTCGCGGTCCTTCACGCTGGCCTCGCTCTTGCTCCGTCCAGACCGGAGGAGCGCGGTCATGGAAAACTGGTACCTCAGCTAAGGTCAGTAGTGGCCCTTCGTGCGGCGGGCGGCGTCGCGGTCCTTGTCGCGGCGCTTCTCCTTGTCGCGCGTCTTCGCGCGGCGCGCGCGGGCGGCGGCCTCCTCGCTACCCTTGATCGAGGCGAGGGGCCAGAGCGTCTTGTCGATGCGCGCGAGGCCTGCGCCGACGACGGCGTCGATGACCTCGCGCGCCGACTTGTAGCAGGCGCTCGACTCGTCGAGCGGGACGCGGCCGTCGAGGTTCACGAGGATGTCGTCGCGCCGGTACTGCTCGTCGACCTTGCGCTGATCGAGCTGGCGCATCGCCTCGCCGCGCGAGAGACGCCGGCCCGCGCCGTGGTTCACGGAGTAGCCGCTCTTCGCCGCGTCCGCCTCCGGCATGAGGATGTAGCTGAAGTCGCGGTTCGAGCCGGGGATGAGGACGGGATGCCCGGTGTCCTGCCAGATCGTGCCTGCGAGCGCGGGATGGCCGCCGGGGAACGCGCGCGTCGCACCCTTCCGATGCACCCAGACCTTCCCGAGCTCGGGATGCGTCTCGGCCTGCACGAGGTTGTGGCTGATCTCGTAGACGAGCTCGAGGTCCTCCTTGAACACCTTGCGGAAGGCCTCCGCGATCTGCTCGTAGATGACGAGGCGATTCAGGATGGCGTAGTTGCCGCCCGCCGCGACGGCGTTGAGGTAGCCGCGAAAGTGCTTCGAGTCGGGCGTGAAGTAGCCGAGATCGAGGTCGGTGATCTCGTCCGGCTTCTCGGCCTTCGCGAGCTGGAAGTAGTTGGTCGCGAGGCCGTGGCCGAAGCCGCGTGAGCCGGTGTGCACCTGCACGAAGAGCGTGCCGGTCTGCACGCAGCGCTGCAGCTCGATGAAGTGGTTGCCGCCGCCGAGCGAGCCGAGCTGATCGAGGCCGCGCTCCGGCGAGCCCTTGCCGCCCCACGGGATGTCCCACGTGTCGTCGACCGGGATGCGATGACGCTCCGCGCGCGAGCGATCGAAGCTCGCGCCGTATTTGTCGACGTAGTGCTCGGCGCCGCCGCGCACGAGGCTCTGCAGCTCCTTCTTCGAGAGCGCGCCGAGCTTCACGCTCCGCCCTCCCGCCCCGAGGTTCACGCGCTTCGTCACCTCGCGGTTGAACTCGAGCTTCCGGTCCGGCGTCGCGAGCTCGGCGGGCACCTTGCTCTCCGCGCTCATCATCCCGCAGCCGATGTCGAAGCCGACCGGGCCCATCGCGACCGCGCCCTCGTCGCGATCGGTGAGGATGACGCAGCCGACCGGGACGCCGTAGCCGTAGTGCACGTCCGGCGTGACGCAGACGAGCTTCGCGCCGGGGAAGCGCGTCGCGTTCACGACCTGGCGATAGAGCGTGGGCTCCGCCTCGGTGAGGAGCTTCTCCGTGAGGAAGAGGCGCACCGGCACGTCGCCGGTGTCGCCCGTCTCGAGGCGGTAATAGCCGTCCTGGAAGACGGCACGCCGCTTCCAATCACCTTCGTGGACGAGCTCGACCCGCGGCATGGCGCGAGAAGATGAGCACGGATCAATCCACCGCAAGCACGATCTTGCCGAACGCCTTCCGCGCCTCGAGCAGGCGATGCGCCTCCACCGCGTCCCACAGCGGCATCACGCGATCGACGACCGGTCGCAGCTTGCCCGCCTCGACGTGGCGCAGGATCCCGAAGAGGTCGCCCTTCGATCCCATCGTCGAGCCGAGGACCTGGACCTGACGGAAGAAGACGTGGCGCAGATCGATCTGCGGAGTGAAGCCCGCGGTCGCGCCGCAGGTGACGACGCGGCCGCCCGCCGTCGCGGCGACGATGCTCTTCGCGAGGACCTCACCGCCGACGTGCTCGACGACGAGGTCGACGCCGCGCTTGCCGGTGAGGCGCTTGCACTCTGCAACGAAGTCCTGGGTCGTGTAGTTGATCACCTCGTCGGCGCCGAGCTCCTTCGCGCGCTTCGCCTTCTCGTCGGTGCTCGTCGTCGCGAAGACGCGTGCACCATGCATCTTCGCGATCTGGATCGCCGCGCTCGACACGCCGCTGCCGGCCGCCTGGACGAGGACGGTGTGCCCCGCCTGGATCGCGCCCTTCTTCACGACCATGTTCCACGCCGTGAGGAAGCAGAGCGGCAGCGCGGCGGCGTCCTCGAACGACAGCGCGCGCGGCTTCGGGAGCAGGTTCGCGTCGGGGACGACGACGTGGCGCGAATACCCTCCCTGGGTGTTCTCCCCGAGGATGCGGTAGTGCCTGCACAATACATCGCTCCCGGAAAGACAAGATTCGCATGAGCCGCAACTGAGACCCGGGTTCACGACGACGTGATCGCCGACGTTGGCGCCTTTTGCACCGGGTCCGAGCGCTTCGACCTCACCGGAAATGTCCGCGCCCAGCCGATGCGGGAACTCGTATCTGAAATGTGGCAGGCCACGCCGGCCCCAGATGTCGATGTGATTGAGCGCGACCGCGCGCACGCGTATGCGGACTTCGCGCGGTCCGGGCTCGAATAGCTCGATCGTCTTGCGCTCGAGCACCTCCGGTCCGCCGGTCGCCATCATCACCATCGCCTCGGTCTGCATCGTTGCCGGATCGTACACGCTCCCTTTCCAATGACATGTGTCACATCGCGATTGTCGATCCCGCGATCGTGAGACAGAGTGCGCGCCGTTCGCCGCCGGAGGTTTCCATGCGCAAGTCGATCGTCGCTGCCGTTGCTCTTGCTCTCGTCGCGGGTTGCACGGCCGCCACCACGGAGGAAGGCATCGAGACCACGAACCTCACGAACGACATGCCGGCGCGCCTCACGCGCTCGCTGAAGATCACCGAGGTCGCGGCCTACCAGGGCCTCAAGACGACGATCGCGAAGAACGGCGCCGCCGTCGCGGCGTCGCTCCCGATCCTCGCCGGTCGTGACGCGATGGTCCGCGTCTACGTCACGCCGACGAGCACGGCGACGAGCGAGCCGGTGACGGCGGTCCTCGAGGTGGCGGACGACGACGGCGACGTCGTGACCTTCTCCGATACGAAGACGCTCTCGGGTGCCTCGGTCGAGAGCGACCTCGCGACGACGTTCAACTTCACGGTGCCGGGCGCGTCGCTCCCCGCCGGCGCGAAGTTCAAGGTCTCCCTCACCTCCGCGAGCGGCACGCCGCTCACCGGCGCCGCGAGCGACGCGCGCTTCCCGAAGAATGGCGCGCGCACCGACTTCGGCGCGCGGACGACGGCGCAGAAGCTCCGCATCGTGCTCGTCCCGATCAAGTACACCTTCGGCGGCGCCAACTTCTTGCCCGACACGACGCCGGCGCAGCTCGACCTCCAGCGCCGCACGTTCATGCAGCTCTACCCGCTGTCGGACGTCGAGATCTCGATGCACGCGCCGTTCGAGTTCAACCAGGAGATCAAGTCGAACGGCACCGGCATCAGCGCGCTCCTCCGCGCGATGCTCACGCTCCGCGCGCAGGACGGCATCGCGAACGACGTCTACTACTACGGTTGGTTCACGACGAAGGCGACGTTCCAGGAGTACTGCGCGGCGGGCTGCGTGACCGGCCTCTCCGGCCTCTACGGTCCGGACGCGGTCACGGGGCGCGCGAGCGTCGGCGTCGGCTACACCGGCGCGTCGAGCGCGATGACGATGGCGCACGAGATCGGCCACGCGCACGGCCGCCCGCACGCGCCGTGCGGCGGGGCGGCGGGTCCGGACCCGGCCTTCCCGAACCCGGAGGGCGGCATCGGCGCGTGGGGCTACGCGCCGTCGAGCCAGCGGCTCGTCGATCCCGCCACCGCGAAGGACCTCATGGGCTACTGCCAGCCGAAGTGGATCAGCGGCTACAACTACAACAAGCTGCTCGAGCGCCTCACGTACGTGAACGCGCAGGCGGCCGCCGCGCCGCCGCCGGGCTCGTTCGCGGTGAAGCACCCGTTCCAGTTCGTCGAGGTGAGCCCCGACGGCGAGCTCAGCTTCGGCGAGCGCATCAAGCTCGCGGAGGAGCCGACCGGCGACGACACGCGCGCGGTCACCTTCGAGGACGCGAACGGCAAGACGATCTCCACCGGCCAGGCGGTCTTCACCCCGTACGACCACGTCGGCGGCGGCTACCTCCTCGTCCCCGAGGACGTCGAGTTCTCCGCCGTCGACATCGCCGGCCTCGGCCGCGCGACGCGCTGAGCGCGGGGCCAATTCAAGCGAGGAGCTCGCGGACCTTGGTCGCGCCGTCGGTCGAGCGGACGGCGTGGCTCAGCGCGAGCGTCTCGACGAGGACGTTGCGGTAGACGAGGTGGACGTCGTCGACGTCGACCTCGCGCGGGGCGCCGTCGCGTTCGTCGAGGGGCTCGAGCGCGGCGTCGACGTGCTCGTTCACGAACGCGAGGATGTGCGGCTGTTCGATCGCCATCACGTCTTCGAGCTCGAGCGGCTCGTCGCTGTGGCTCGCGCGGAGCTCCTCCTCGAGCTCGAGCGCGGCGTCGGCGGCGGCGCGCTCGTCCTCGCTCACCTCCGCGAGGCGCGCGCCGAAGGCCCGCTCGAAGCCGAGCCACACGGTGATGGTGAGGAAGTACCCGAGCGCGAGGGCGGTCTCGTCGAGGGGGCGCGCGAGGATCTCCGCCGCTTGCTGGGCGAGCGCGGGCTGCGTCCGTTCGAAGCGCTCGAACGCGTCGTCGAGCTCCGACTTCGTGCCGAGGCCGTTGTCGGCGAGCTCCTCTTCGACGCGATCGAGCACCTCGCGCGCGACGACGGCGTGCGGCGGCACCGGCCTAATCGCTGCGCCTCGGACCCACATGGCTCTATGCGACCTTCGTGGAATTCATAGCACGCGGCGGATCAGGACGCGCGCCGCCCAGCCGTAGCCGGCGAGGAGCGCGAGCCACGAGAGGAGGACGCCGCGGCCGAGCGGCGTCTGCGCGATGGGGGCGCCGCCGAACGCGCCGTGGTACTGCGCGAAAGACGCGCTCACGGCGAGGCGCTTCGCGGCGAGGAGGGTGCCGCCGGCGAGCAAGACGACGAGGACGGCGCCGAGCTTGAGGAGCGCCGAGCCGCGCTTCGCGAGGGCCCACGGCGCTCCGAGCGCGAAGCCGATCGGCACGGTCGCCGCCGCGAGCACGACGAGGACGAGGTCGATCGCGGAGGGGATGCGCGTGAAGCGGATGAGATAGAGGTAGGACCAGTCGCCGTGGAGCGCGACCGCGTACCCCACCACCGGTCCGAACACGACGAGGCCGAACCCGAGCGCGACGAGGAAGGGGCGCGCGAGGACGAGCGGCACTTCGGAGCGCGCGAGCTCCACGCGCGCGAGCCACGCCAGCCCCAGCCCGAGCAGCAGGCCGACGACCGGCGCGAGAGGGAGCGGCATGCCCGTCGTTATAGTCGAACCGAACGCGCCGGGGAGGGTGCTGGTCTCGCTCGGGGCCTTCGGCTAAAGAGCGGGCGTGGATGAAGCGCGCCTGACCGAGCTGCTCAATCGCGTGAAGAGCGGCGCCGCCGACGTGGCCGCCGCGGTCGCGGAGCTGCGGCAGCTCCCGTTCGCGGACCTCGGCTACGCGATGGTCGATCATCATCGCGCGCTGCGGCAGGGCGTGCCGGAGGTCATCCTCGGCGACGGCAAGACGGCGGAGCAGATCACGGGCATCGCGCGCGAGCTGGCGCGGACGGGCCAGAACGTCCTCGTCACGCGCATCGACGACGTGAAGGCCGCCGCGCTGCTGCGCGAGCTCCCGGCCGCGAAGCACCACGCGCTCGCGCGCACGTGCACGCTGGAGCACGGCGCGATCCCGCCGCTCGCCGCCGGCCACAAGGTGGCGCTCGTGAGCGCGGGCACGAGCGACATGCCGATCGCGGAGGAGTGCGCGGAGACGATGCGCATGCTCGGCGTCGACTTCGATCGCGTGTTCGACGTCGGCGTCGCGGGCATTCACCGGTTGCTCCATCGCCGTCCGATGCTCGAGGGCGCCTCGGTCATCATCGTCGTCGCGGGCATGGAGGGCGCGCTCGCGAGCGTCGTCGGCGGCCTCGTCGACTGCCCGGTCATCGCGGTCCCGACCTCGATCGGCTACGGCGCCGCGATGAACGGCCAGACCGCCCTCTTCGGCATGCTGACGAGCTGCGCCAGCGGCATCACCGTCGTCAACATCGACAACGGCTTCGGCGCCGCCTTCGCCGCCGCCCGCATCCTCCGAAAGACGAAGCGATGAGCGCAAAGAAGAAGGCCCGCGCCCCCAAGCGCAGCGGTTCGACGACCGGCGCGAAGGCTTCCGGCTCGGGCGCGGGACGCGGTTCGACGGCCGGCGCAAAGGGCAAGCGCGAATCAGTGAGTATCGCGCGACAGCCAGTGCACGCGCACGCCGGCCGCACGCGTACGCACGCGGACCGCACGCATACGCACGAGCACACGCACGACGGGCATTCGCACCACCACGACCGTTCCGGCGCGCACGACCACGGCCATTCCCACTCCCACCATGATGAGGACGACGCTCACGAGCACCCTCACTCCACGAGCGTCGCAGGAGCGCGGGGCGGCAGTGGTCGCGGCGTCGCGGGAGCGCGGGGCGTGAGCGGCGGCTCGGTGGGTGGAGCACGCGTCGCGGCAGCGCCGCGTGGGGGCGGTTCGGCGAAGCGGGGGCGCGGCACCGGCGAAAACGCGCACGGTCACGCGCACGATGGTCATTCGCACACGCACACGCACGATGGCCATTCGCACTCGCACGGCGAGCATGCCGGGCCTCCCTCGCGGCCGCGGTTGGGGCGCGGGGTGGGGAAGGGGAAGATCCTCTTCTTCGATGCGCCGAGCGGGCTCGCGGGTGACATGATCATCGCGGCCCTCGTCGATCTCGGGGTGCCCGAGGTCGTCATCGAGGACGCGGTCGCGCAGCTGGACGTGGACGGGTTCCACCTTCACTTCGGGACGCGGGAGCGGAGCGGGATCGTCGCGACGTCGTTCGACGTGCACGTCGAGAAGAAGCAGCCCGTGCGGACGTGGGGCTCGATCAAGAAGCTTCTCTCCAAGGCGAGCCTCGCGCCCGCCGTGAAAGACCGCGCGATCGCTACGTTCGAGCGGCTCGCTGCCTCCGAGGCCCGCGTCCATCGCATGCCGATCGACGAAGTGCACTTCCACGAGGTGGGCTCCGTCGACGCGATCGTCGACGTCGTCGGCAGCGCCGCCGCGCTCGAGTGGCTCGACGCGAAGGTCGTCGTGTCGCCGCTCCCGATGGGCCACGGCCGCGTCCGCGCGCAGCACGGCGTCCTCCCGCTGCCGCCGCCCGCCGTCGTGGAGTGCCTCGCCGGGCTCGACACCTACGACGGCGGCCTCCCCTTCGAGTTCGTCACGCCGACCGGCGCCGCGATCGTCGGCGCCCACGCGACCGGCTCCGCGCAGTGGCCCGCGATGAAGCCCGAGGTCTCCGGCTGGGGCGCAGGCACCGCCGACCTGCCCGATCGACCGAACCTCCTCCGCGTCGTGCTCGGCACCGAGGTCGCGCCGGCGAAGAACAACAAGACGAACAAGACGAGAGCGACCCACGTCGTCCTCGAGGCGAACATCGACGACGCCACCGGCGAGCTCCTCGGCCACACCCTCGGCGCGCTCCTCGAGGCCGGCGCCGTCGACGCGTGGACGACGCCGATCACGATGAAGAAGAGCCGCCCCGCCCAGACGCTGAGCGCGCTCGCGCCCGCCGAGATCGCGGACGACGTCGCGCGCGCGATGTTGCGCGAGTCGACGACGATCGGCGTGCGGCGCCACGAGGTGGATCGCGTCGAGCGTCCGCGACGTGTCGCGAACGTCGACACCCGCTTCGGCGCCATCCCGGTGAAGATCGCCGGCGGACCGTTCGGCGCTCCGCAACGGAAGCCGGAGCTCGACGCGTGCGCCGCCGCCGCGCGCGCCCACGGCGTGTCCGTCCGCGAGGTCATCGACGCGGCCATGGTCGCGAGCGCCGCGCTTCGTTGAAATTGACAAAAAGCGCAAAATTGGCAGGCCGGCGTGCCTCGCCGCGAGCGCGCCCCGCCGGCGCGGTCGTCGCGCGAGCGCCGTCCTCCACACGTCGAAAAAAACAGGGCGAGCACGGCGGCGACGAGCTCGAGACCTGCGAGTGCGGGCTCGCCCGCGGGATGAGCCCATCCGCCCCGACGAAGTTCGCCCTTTTTTTTCCAACCCGATATGCTGCCTCGTCAGCACGACCGAGACGTCGTGCGATGGAGAGACGAGACGATGAATCCCTGTCCGCAGTGCGGCGCGATCCCTCAAGCGTCGGACAAGTTCTGCAACATTTGCGGAACGCCAGTGGTTGCCGGGCCTCCAGGCTTCGGCCCTCCGCCCGGGCAGGGCGGGTTCGGTGCGCCGCCTCCGCAGCAAGGCGGATTCGGTCAGCCTCCTCCCGGCGCGTACGGCGCTCCCCCCGGCGGAGGCGCTCCGCTCCGCTGCCAGATGGGCCACGACATCGCGCCCGGCGCGAGCTACTGCCCCCACGGTCATCCCATCGCGGTCGACGCGATGCCGTTCGCGAACGATCAGTACGGCGGCGGCGGCGGTTACGGCCAGCAGCAGCAGCCCGGCTTCGGTCAGCCTCCGCCTGGCCAGTTCGGCGGCGCTCCTCCGCAGCAAGGCGGCTTCGGCCAGCCCCCGCCGCAGCAGTACGGCGGCGCCCCCGGCGGCTTCGGCGGCGCTCCGCCCGGCTACCCCGATCCGAACCAGGGCTACGGCGCACCGCAGCCGCCTCCTCCTCAATATGGAGATCCGAACGCGCAGTACGGCCAGTTCGGCCAGGCTCCGCCGCCGCAGCAGCAAGGCGGCAGCTTCCCCGGCGGCGGCTACGCCCCTCCGCCCCAGCCCGGCGGCTTCGGCGCTCCGCCCGGACAGGCCGGTTACGGATCGCAGCCCGGCTTCCCCGGCGCGGCTCCGCAGCCCGGCTTCCCCGGCGATCCGAACATGGGCGCGCCGCCCCCGCAGCCGGGCCAGGCCGCGGCGCCGCCCGCGCCCGCCGTCCCCGCGAACCTCCCGCCCAACGCGCTCCGCGGCTTCCTCGTCTCGTACCAGTCGAACACGCAGGGCGATTTCTGGGCGCTCAACGGTGGCCGGAAGACGATCGGCCGCGCGAACTCGGGCGAGCAGGTCGACATCCCGCTCTCCGACGCCACGATCTCGTCGCGTCACGCCGCGCTCGTCGTCGACGGCACCGCCGGTACGGTGCAAATCGAGGACACCGGCTCGACCAACGGCACGTTCGTCAACGAGGAGCACATCGGCTTCAACGGCAAGCGCGATCTCCGCGACGGCGACAAGATCCGCTTCGGCGGATACACGACAATCGTCAAAGTCATCGCGCGGCTCTAGCTCCCGCCGTCCCGTCGTATTCGTCGCGACGATAGAGCAGCCTGTAGTACGCTCGCGCGCGTGCTACGCGCGATCCATGGCTCGTCATCGTCATCGCCGGGTGCTTCGCCCCCGACGCCCCCACCCCAGAGACGGCCTCGCGGCCGCTTCTGGGGCCCTTACGCCTGGCTGACGCTCCTCGCGGTCCTCCTCGTCTCGCGGACGTCGTTCGCGATCCCGGAGGCTCACATCCTCCGCATCGATCCGCGGGCGGGCGTGGCGGGAGGCACGCCCGTGCTCACGACCGTCGTCGAGGTCATCGAGTTCAAGCCGATGAGCGAGGTCGTCACCGCCGCCGGCTGCGGCCGGGTCCAGGGCGACGCGATGCTCGACTGCATCTCGAGCGCGGTCGAGGCGAAGAACGCGATGTGGAAGGCGTTCCAGTTCCCCGACTCCGGCGGCCGCCTCCTCGTCCGCGTCGACGGCGCCGAGAACCCCGCGAGCTTCGAGTCGAAGGCGACGTTCGGCGCGTCGACGAAGGACCCGCTCGTCGGGACGGCGTGGCTCATCGCGCTCGACGCGTCGAGCAACATGGGCCCGCGCTACGCCGACGCGCGCGAGGTCGCCAACCAGATGATCAACGCGCTCGGGCCGAACGACGTCGCGAAGCTGATCATCTTCGACGACCGCATCCAGCCGTACGTCGCGCAGTCGGCGTGGGTGCCCTCGGCGCAGAAGGCGTCGCTCGTCCAGATCCTCCAGTCGAACCCGACCACGAGCCCGTCGCACCAGCGCTCGCGCCCGCTGTTCAACCAGGTGAAGAACATCACCAAGTCGTTCGGCGATCTCGGCAACACGTCCGGCGGCGCGCTCAACATCCCGCTCCACCAGACGATGGTGCTCCTCTCGAACGGCTCCGGCCGCGAGGACGCCTCGAACTCCTCCGTCAGCGCGGAGGCGATGAAGCAGTACTTCAACAAGGGCCGCTTCCCGGAGGACAACCCGCTCGCGCCGAAGACGCCGCTCCCCGTCATCGCGGTCTACTTCCCGAACGCGCGCGGCTTCGTGAACGATCAGTTCGCGTCGAACGACATGCAGTTCATGCAGGACCTCTCGAACCCGGAGATCGGCGGGTTCTTCGACATCGTCCGCACGGGGCAGGGCGTCCAGAAGGCGACCGCGATCCTCTCCTCGGTGAAGGCGCGCTTCAACGCGATGTGGGTCGTGAAGTGGCGCCTCTCGTGCCTCGCGCCGACCGCGGAGCAGACCTTCAACCTGATCTTCTCCGGCCAGGGCGCGCAGGCGATCAAGCCCGACGGATCGTTCAAGGAGGTCCCGATCGGCGTCGACCCCACCTCGTGGCCGCTCGACATCAACCTGGCGCAGACGAAGGCGGAGGCGGACGCGAACCCGGTCCACCCCGGCGGCACCTTCCGCGTGTTCGGCAACTTCTGCTGGGGCGGCGACAAGGGACGCGCGGAGTCGTACTTCGTCCCCGCGGGCACGAACCCGAACCAGAACGTGAACCGCAACGACCCCGACGTCGCGAAGAAGGCGATGCAGAACCTCGTCGCGCAGAACCTCCGCGGCGGCGCGGAGGAGGTCAGCGCGACGTTCGCCACCTTCAAGGTGCCGGACGAGGAGAAGCTCCTCGAGGGCGAGGGCGAGAACGCGATCACGCGCGTCGTCATCTACGACAACAAGGCTCAGCGAGCATCCGGGGTTACCGCCGAGACCGTCATTACGCTCAAAGCCGGGAAAAAGCCGCTCAACCTCCCGATCATCCTCGGCGCGGCCGGCATCGTCGTCGTCATCCTCCTCCTCGTCGTCGTCCTCCTTCGCGGCGGCGGCGGCGGGAAGAAGCGCGGCGGCGGGGGTCCGCCTCCGCAGCCGATCGTCGCGGGCCCGCCCCCCGGCTACGGCGCTCCGCCCGGCGGCGGGGGGTACGGCGCGCCTCCGTATGGCGGTGGTCCTCCGCCCGGCGGCGGCGGCTACGGCGGCGGCGGTTACGGCGCCGCGCCACCGGAGCCGATGCCGCCTCCGGTGCAGGCCGCGGCCTTCGCGCCTCCGCCGATGCCGCCACCGCAACCATTATCTCCTCCGGAACAGGGAGGAGGTGGCCACCCTTTAGCCGTAGCGGGGGGCGCACCGGTCGAGGTGCGCTGCCCCGCGTGCGGAATGGCAACGATGGTGATGGCCGGACAAGCGTCGGTGTGCTTCTCGTGCGGGCAACCGCTCCCGAAGGACATCGCCACCTCCGGAGCGGCGCCGCCCGCCGCGCCGGTGCAACCCGCGGCCGCCGCCGCGCCCGCGTTTCCGCTCACGAGCGCGATCGCGGCGCAGCCGCTCGCCCCTCCGCCTAGTCCCTACGGCGCGACGCCGACCTCCGCGACGATCCTCGGCGCCGCCGGGCAGTTCGCGATCAAGGGCGGCGTCGAGGTGCGGGTGGGGCGCGATCCCGCGGCGTGCCCCATCACGCTGAACGAGCCGCGCGTGAGCGGGATCCATGCGACGCTGAAGTTCGAAGCAGGTCAGCTCTTCGTGCGTGATGAAGGATCGAACAACGGGACGCATGTGGCAGGCTTTCGGATCGCGTCCGGCACGTGGACGCCGGTGCCGCAAGGCGCGCAGCTGCGCTTCGGTCCGGTGGAGTTCTCGGTGAGGATCGACACATGACCGCGCCCGCGTCGAGAGCACCCGCCGTCGAGCTCGCGGTGAAGACCGATCCGGGGCGCGATCCGGACAAGCAGGTCAACGAGGACTCGAACACGCACCTCGAGACGAAGCTCGGGCTCCTCGCGGTCGTCTGCGACGGCATGGGCGGCCACGCCGGCGGCAAGGAGGCCTCCGAGCTCGCGATCAAGGCGATCGTCGAGATCCTCGAGGCCGCGCCGCCGAACGCGAACCCGGGCCTCGCGCTCAAGCGCGCGATCGAGGAGGCGAACGCGCGGATCTGGGCGATGCCCACGCAGGAGGCGGGGTTCCGGCCCGGCTCGACCGTCGTCGCCGTCCTCGCCCACGAAGGCGGCGCCGAGATCGCGCACGTCGGCGACTCGCGGCTCTACCTCATTCACGCCGGCGCCATCTCGCAGGTCACGCGCGACCACTCGATGGTGCAGGAGATGGTCGACCGCAACATCATCCGCGCGGAGGACGCGGCGAAGCACCCCGACGCGAACAAGATCCTGCGCGCGCTCGGGATCGCGAAGGAGGTCGAGGTCGAGCTGCGCCCGACGCCGCTCGGCTACGTGAACGGCGACGTCTTCATCCTCTCCTCCGACGGTCTCTCCGATCTCGTCGAGCCCGCCGAGATCCTCGACATCGCCGGCTCGCACCCGCCGAAGCAAGCGGCGGCGCAGCTCGTCGACCTCGCGAACGCGCGCGGCGGGCACGACAACATCACCGCGATGGTGATCAAGATGAAGGCGAGCGCGACGGTCAACGAGTCCGCCGCCGCGGTCCGCGTCGCGAAGACGGTGCCGCTCACCGCGGTCGGGGTCGCGCCCACGCTCGACGGCAACGCGGGCCCGACCGGCACCGCGCTCGCGCCGCCGATCCCCGCCCCGAGCGGGTCCGGCCCGTCGACGCAGATCCAGGCGCCGATCCCGCAGTCGAGCCCGCACCTCCCGTCCGCGCCCGCCGCCCCCTCGATCCCGCCGTCGCGCGCGCGCACGCCGTCGCTCGTCGCCGGCATCCTCCTCGCCCTCGCCGCGGTCGGCATCGTCGGCGCGATCGTGTTCACGCTCACCCTCGGCGGCGAGCACCACAAGCCGGTGACGATCGTCGACGCGGAGGCCGTCGTCGCGACGGACCCGCCGCTCGACGAGGACGCGGCGGCGGTCGAGACCCCGGTCGTGCCCGCGCCGCCGCTCGAGCCTCCGCCGAGCCCCACCCCGCTGCCGAAGTGGCGGCTTCCGGACGGCGGGCACCGCGATCCGTGCGCGGGCTACAAGCACCTCCGGGACCGCGGCGACGCCTCCGCCGAGACGCTCGATCGACTCGCCAAAGCCTGCCGCGCGGCCGGCGGCACGCCTTGACCGATCCCGTCCTCGTCCTGGACAAGCTCGGGAAGGACTTCGGCGCGCACGCCGCGCTCGTCGACCTCACGTGCAACATACACTCGAACGAGGTCGTCGGCCTCCTCGGCCCGAACGGCGCGGGGAAGACGACGACGATGAAGCTGATCCTCGGGCTCCTCCGCCCGAGCCGCGGCAGCGCGACGTTCCACTCCGCGCACCTCGCCCTCGACTGCACGCGCGACGCGCGCTCGGTGAAGGAGCGCCTCGGCTACTCGCCCGACGAGCCCGCGTTCTACGATTTCCTCACCGGGCACGAGACGCTCGACTTCGTCCTCAACGTCCGGAGCGCGCCGGCCGCGGTGCGCGATCGCCTGCCCGCGCTCATCGACGCGCTCGAGCTCGGCGCCTCCCTCGACGCGCCGACCGCGAGCTACTCGCTCGGCACGAAGAAGAAGCTCGCGCTGCTCCTCGCGCTCGCGCACGAGCCCGGTCTGCTCCTCCTCGACGAGCCCACCAACGGCCTCGATCCGCCGACCGCCGCGCGCGTGCGCGCGCTGCTCCGCGCGCGCGCCGAGGCCGGGGCCGCGGTCGTCGTCTCGACCCACCTCCTCGAGATGGCCGACGTCCTCTGCGATCGCGTCCTCGTCTTGCATCGCGGGCGGCTCGTCGCCGAGGGCAGCCCCGCGGCGGTGCGGGCGCAGGCCGGCGTCGCGGAGAGCGCGTCGCTCGAGGCGGCGTTCCTCGAGCTCGTGAAGTGAGGGCGGCGCGATGAGCCAGGTCGGCGCGCTGCTGTCCCTGCTCCTCCGGCACTGGTCGCGCGCGTCGCTCCCGAACCGCCTCAAGCGGAGCGTCGGGCGCCGCGCCTCCGCCGGCCTCTTCCGCCTCGCCTACGTCGTCTTGATGAGCGCCTCGGGCTACGGCGTCGGCCGGACGGTGGCGAGCCTCGCGACCGACGAGCAGCGCGTGCGCGGCGCGGCGTGGATCGTCGTCGGTGCGCTCGGACTCGCGGTCGTGTGGAGCGGCATGTCGCGCGGGCCGGTGCTGCGCGGAGAGCCGAGCCCGCTCGAGACGCCGCTCCTCGACGCGCTGCCGCTGCGCGAGACCGCGCGGATCGCGGTCGGCCTCGTCGAGCGCCTCTTCGTGTTCACCCTCGCGGTGTCGTCCTTCATGGGCGTCGTGGCCGCGCCGCGCACGGTGCTCCTCGCCCTCCTCGTCGCGGCCGCGGGCGTGATCGGCGGCGAGGCGGGGATGCGCGTCACGCGTGTGCTCGTGCCGCCGATGACGGTCGCGCGGGTCCGCTCCTATTTGCTCGTCGGCGGGCAGGTCGTCTTCTTGATGGCGCTCGTCCAGGCGCCGTCGCTCGGGCGGAGCCCGAAGAGCGGGGTGCTCGTGGCGGGCTGGCCCTCCGCCCTCGCGCGCGCGCTGCTCGAAGGCGAGGGCCTCTTCGTCGCCGCCGCCGGCCTCGCGCTCTTCGTCGTCGCCGGCGTCGCCGCGGTCGCGGTCGCGGAGCGGATCGGCTACGACCGCGTCGACCTCGTGCCGACCGGGCGCCCGCGGCGCACGAAGCGCGAGGCGCTCGTCATCGATCGCATCGACGAGGTGCTCCGCCGGCGCGAGCCCGGCGGCCGCTGGGGCACCGTCCTGATGGCGGGCTACACCGCGGCCGTCACGACCGGCGTCCTCGCGTACGCGTGGACGTCGAAGACGCCGAGCTTCGAGCCCTCCTCGATGGTCCGCCTCGCGTGCGGCGTCGCCGCCTTCGGCTCGTTCGTCGTCGTGAGCGCGCGCGCGACGCGGATGGCGGCGCGCGACGTCGCGGCGCGCCCGCTCCTCGCGCCGCTGCCGATCGAGCCGCGGGCGCTCTTGGCGGGGAAGGTCACGCGCCTGCGCGCCGACGCGATCTTCGTGTGCGCGCCGCTGCTCGTGCTCTTCGCGACGCCGTGGTCGGTCGCGCTCCACGTCGAGATCGCCTGGCGCACGATCGCGGTCACGATCGCGGCCGCGCTCGCGGCGAAGGCGGCGGCGGCGATCGCGTTCCTCACGGTGGGGGCCGGGAGCAAGAAGGGCCCGCTCGGCGGCTTCGTCGTGGAGACGGTGCTCGTGCTCGTGCCGCTCTTCGGCGTCGCATCGGCGACGGAGGTGTGGGTCGTCGTCGTGCCGCTCGTCGCGCTCGGGTTCGTCGCGCGCGAGGCGGGTCGCTCCGCGCTCGGCTGCGTGCGATGGATCGACGACGCCGGCGACTTCGAGCGCGAGACGCCGATCTGGCGCGCGCTCCTCGTGCTCGCCGCGTTCCAGTCCACCGCCAACATCGCCGAGCGGCTCGTCGACATGAGCGAGCTCGGGCCGGGGATCCGGCTCGCGATCGGGACCGCCGCGTCTACGGGCGTCCTCCTCGTGATGACGCTGACTGCGCGGAGCGACGCGCCGCTCATCGTCTTCTCCGCGCGCTCTCGCGCGATCGCGCTCGGCCTCGCCGGCGGCGCGCTCGCGGGCGGCGTCGCGATCCTCCATCGCCTGCTCGCCGCGCGCGCGGGGCTCGCGCTCCCGATCGCGCCCGCCGACGGACGCGTCGCGGCGGCGGCGCTCGGCGTCACGCTCGTCCCGATCGCGGAGGAGCTTTTCTTCCGCGGCTGGCTCCTCTCCTGCATCGAGGCCGAGCTCGATCGCAAGTGGCTCGCGCCTCTCCTCGGCGCGTTCGCCTTCGCGGCGGTGCACCCCGCGCCCCTGTTCGTGCCGTACCTCGTCCTCGGGCTCGTCACGAGCGTGCTCTTCCTCCGCGCGCGCGCCGTGCTGCCGTGCCTCGCGGCGCACCTCGTCTACGCCGTCCTGACGCTCGTCCGTTTCGGCTGAGATCGGCACCAGTTCCGGGCCGAGGCGTATTAGGATGGCGAGCCCATGATTCCCGGCTTCGGCAAGGAGCAGATCACGCTCGGCAGCGCGCCCGGCAACGACGTCGTCCTCCAGGGGCCGGGCGTCGCGCCTCAGCACGCGCGCATCGTCAAGCAAGGCAACAATCTGCAGTTCATCGACAACGGGCAGGCGCCTTCGTACGCGAACGGCGCCCCGGTGCAGCCGAACACGCCCGTCCCGTTCGATTTCCGGACGCAGTTCTCGCTCGGCCAGACGCCGGTGCCGCTCTCGCATCCGGCGATCGTGCTGATGACGATGGCGCGCGGCAACGCGACCGCGCCGCCGGGGCATCTCCTCATCGGGCGCGAGGCGCCGAACGCGTCGCTCGTCATCCACTCCGGCGCGGTGAGCGCGACGCACGCGACCGTGATGATGGACCGGCTGATGGTCCAGGATCAGGGCTCGACCTCGGGGACCTACGTCGGCGGGCAGCGCATCCCGCCGAACACGCCGACCCCGATCGATCCGAACGGCGTCGTCGCGTTCGGTCCGATCCCGGTGCCGGTCTCGCTCCTCGGTCAGCTCGCGCAGGCGGCGATGGCCGGCTTGCCGATCGCGGCGGGCTCGCAGCCGGGGATCATGGTGCCGGGCTCGCAGCCGAACCTCGCGGGCGCGGCCGCGCCGGCGCCGCAGGCGGCCGCGGCGGGGGCGTCGGGCGGGCACCGCAAGCACCGCACCGTCATCGGCGAGCTCAACCTCGCGCAGCTCCAGGGTGGTGCGATCACGATCGGTCGAACGCCGGAGAACAAGATCGTCGTCCCGCACCCGCAGGTCTCCGCGCGCCACGCGCAGATCCACGATCAGGGCGGGAACCTCTTCCTCGAGGACCTCGGGAGCGGCAACGGCACGTTCGTCCGCGGCCAGCGCATCGCGCGCGGCCAGCGCGTCCCGGTCCAGAACGGCGAGAAGGTCTTCATCGGCCCGATGCCGCTGGTCATCCAGATCGCCGGCAAGCAGGTCAACGTCGTCATCGAGGACCACTCGGCAGCGTGGGCGGGGAAGCCGCTCTACGAGATCGAGGCGTGGGACCTCTTCCTCGCGGTGCCGGATCGCGACGACAAGTCGAAGGACAAGATCCTCCTCGACCACGTGTCGTTCAAGGCGCTCCCGGGCGACATGATCGCGCTCATGGGTCCGTCCGGCGCCGGCAAGACGACCCTCCTCATGACGTTGAACGGCTACCTCCCGCCGACGAGCGGACAGGTGCGCATCAACGGCGAGGACCTCTATGCCATCTACGACGCGCTCCGCGGCGTCATCGGCTACGTCCCGCAGGACGACATCGTCCACCCCGAGCTCACCGTCTTCGAGGCGGTGAAATACTCCGCGCGCTTCCGCCTCCCGAACGACTACTCGGAGGCGGAGATCGACGGCCGCGTCGAGCAGACGCTGAAGGACCTCGGTCTCGAGGCGGTGAAGAACCTGCAAATCGGTAAACCGGAGAAGAAGGTCCTCTCCGGCGGCCAGCGCAAGCGCGTCAACATCGCGCTCGAGCTCGTGACCGATCCCGTCATCCTCTTCCTCGACGAGCCGACCTCCGGCCTCGCGTCGGACGACACGACCGCGCTGATCAACCTCTTGGCCGACCTCACGAAGAAGACCGGCAAGACGATCATCATGACGATTCACCAGCCCGCGAAGGACGAATACGAGAAATTCAATCTCGCGTTCATCATGGGCTACGGCGGTATCCCCACGTATTACGGCCCGACGAGGGACTCGAGCTACGGCTTCTTCGGCTCGCTGATGCGTAATCCGCAATACAGCGGACTACCGACGATGCAGGGCCGCGTGATCGACAATCCGCGCGACATGTTCGACATGCTCAACATCCGCGAGCGCGTCGTCCACGACCGGATGAAGCAGCAGAACCCGAACGTGCCCCGTCCCCTCGCGCGCCTCGAGGCGGCGCGGGAGTGGCGCGCGGAGTTCATGCAGCAGAGCAACCCCGTCTTCCAGCAGATGTTCTCGGGGCGCCGCTCGGTCGGGACCGAGCCAGCCGCGCGCGGCGTCCCGCACCGTCCGAGCGTCGCGCTCTTCGCGCAGCTCATGCTCCTGATGAGCCGCTACTGGAAGGTGAAGGTCCGCGACCGGGCCGGCGCCGCGATCATGTTCCTCCAGGCGCCGATCATCGGCGTGATGCTCGCGTTCGTCTTCGCGGGGCAGCAGAAGGCGGTGCCGTTCTGGTGCCTCGGCGCGCTGCAGGAGCTCGGGAAGAAGGTGCAAGGCGGCGCCGGCGGCACGAACGACCTCCTCGAGAAGATGCAGCCGACGCAGGACCACACCGCGGCGATGTTCTTCGTCGTCGTCTCGGCGGTGTGGTTCGGGACCTCGAACTCGGCGCGCGAGATCGTGACCGAGCGCGCGGTCTACCTGCGCGAGCGCATGGTCAACCTGTCGCTCGTCAACTACGTCTTCTCGAAGTACATCATCCTGAGCCTCGTCTGCGTGTTCCAGTGCGCGATCTTGCTCGGGATCGTGTTCTTCACGCTCGGCTTCCACGGCGGCGCGGCGGCGTTCCTCCTCGAGCTCGTCGTCATCGTCGCGGTGGCGATGAACGCGACCGCGCTCGGGCTCCTCCTCTCCACCGCCGTCTCCTCCGCCGAGGCGGCGATGTCGCTCACCCCGATCGCGCTCATCCCGCAGGTCGTCCTCGGCGGCCTCATGGTCCCGATGACGACGAACCCGATGCTGAAGCCGCTCATGTACGTCATGCCGGCGCGCTGGGGCTTCGAGGGATCGATCGCGCACGAGCGGGTCGCGATCGCCCGTGATCCGGCGTGGTTCATCAACCTGAACAACCCGACGCTGAACTCGCCGCCCGACTACGTGATCGGCGGCTACTTCCAGTGCGCGCTCGCTCAGGTCGGCTCGGAGCAGCTGAAGGGCGCGTGGGGCTTCGTGAACTACCTCGACATCTGGCTCCCGACCACGGTGCTGCTCAGCATGACCGTCCTCATGCTGATCCTCCTCCTCATCCTGCTGAAGCGCCGCGACCCGGTCTGAGCTGGTCTGAGCGCGCCTACTTCCAGACCTTGATCGGTCCGGCGAGATCGCCGGGCTTGCTCGGGGGCGTCGCCGGAGCGGGGGCCGCGCCGCCGGCGCCGCTCGAGTCGGCGGGCTTGGGGCGCCGCTTCTTCTTCTTCTGCGCGTCGGGCTTCGTGTTGTCCTCGACGTCGCCGACGTCGATGATCGGCGTCGACGGCGTCACGGTCGTGGCCGTCGGGACGGCGGTGCTGGAGCCGAGCGGCGCGTTGTCGAGCTCCGTCGTGCCGGGGTCGTCGGCCGCGCTCTTCTTTCCCCAGTCGTCGTCCTTCGGCGCGTCGTCGTGCAGCGCGTAGACGACGCCGCCGCCGAGGATGACGACCGCGCCCGCCGCGATGAAGAGGGCGCGCATCGCGCCGCCGCCGCTCGAGCGCCGGCTCCGCTGCTGCATCGCGATCTCGTCGACGTCGATGAGCGACATCCGCCGCGCGGGTCCGGTCTCGTTCGGGCCGGCGAAGGCGAGGGGGGGAGGGGAGTTCGTCGACCGGACCGGGGTGCCGAGGTCGTCGGGGTCGGGATCGATCGGGAGCGCGCGGCGCGAGGCGGTGACGTACTCGGGCGGATCGCCGAGGGGGACGAACCAGGCGAGGCACTCCGCGACGTCGTAGTGTTTGTCGGGCGCGCCCATCTCGACGAGGGCGAGCTCGATCGCGTTCTGCATCTCGGCCGCGTCGCCGAAGCGGTTCTCGGGGCGGCGCGCGAGGGCGCGGCGGAGGATCCACTGCACCGGCTCCGGCAGGTCGTCCGGGACGTAGACCGGGTTGGTCGACATCAACGCGTTGATGATCGCCATCTCGTTCGGACCTTCGAACGGGGCGCGACCGGTGAGCAACTGGTAGAGGACGGCGCCGACGCTGAAGAGGTCCGCGCGCCGGTCGATCTCGCGCTCGAGTGCCTGCTCGGGCGCCATGTAGCGGACCTTGCCCTTGAGCCCCCCGACCATCGACTCCTCCGTGTTCGTCGCGAGATCGCGCGCCTTCGCGACGCCGAAGTCGATGATCTTCGAGACGCCGTCGCGCGCGACGAGGACGTTGTGCGGGGAGATATCGCGATGGACGAGGCCGAGGTGATGCCCGTCGTCGCCGCAGAGCTCGTGGGCGGCGTGGAGGCCGCCGCACATGTCGCTCCCGATCCGGAGCGCGATGCTGGGGGGGACCCGTTCGCCGGTCTCGACCACCGCCTTGGCGACGTCGCGGAGGGAGAAGCCGTCGACCCATTCCATGACGAAGAACGGGACGTCGTCGTGGATGCCGACGTCGTAGAGGCGGACCACGTTCGGGTGGTCCAGCGCGGCGGCGAGGCTCGCCTCCTTCACGAACATCCCGCAGACGGCGGGGTCCCGCGCGAACTGGGGCGAGACCGTCTTGACCGCGTAGAGCTGGTTCGGATCGTCGTAAGGATGGGCGAGCCAGACCGTGCCCATGCCCCCTTCTCCGAGCATTTGCACGAGCTGGTACCGACCGACCCTTTGGCCGTTCGCGATACTGCCCATCTCCCGTTGATGGTGACCCGTCTGTCTCCCGGCGCCAAGCCTTTCCGCTCTCCGTTCCGCTCCGGCTGGACGACCGGTTGTAGGTGCGGGAAGGACACGGCCCGCCGCCCGCGGCGCCGGTTAGACTCGGACGATGAACCGCGTTCCGACCCCGCCGGCGTGGGCGGCGAAGCTCTTCACCGTCGGGGTCACGGGGACGAACGGCAAGACGACGACGACGGCGTGGGTCGCGGCCGCGCTGCGGACGCTCTCGACGCCGGTCGCGCGCGCGACGACGGTCGGCTTCTTCCTCGACGACGTGCCGCTCGAGATCGAGAAGAGCTACGACGGCTTCTTGAAGGGGATGCGCGCCTGCGTCGATCGCGGCGGCACCCACGCGGCGACGGAGCTGACGAGCGAGGCGCTCGCCCGCGGGTTCGCGCGCGCGTGGCCGTGCCGCGTCGGCGTCTTCACGAACCTCACCCACGATCACCTCGACGCCCACGGGTCGCCGGAGCACTACCTCGCGAGCAAGGCTCAGCTCTTCGTCTCGCTGCCGCCCGGCGGCACCGCCGTGCTCAACGCGAGCGACGAGAACTACCCGCTCTTGAAGGAGGTCACGCCGCAGGGGGTGCTCCATCGTTCGTACGCGGTCCCGTCGCGCGGCGCGGTGCAGGGCGAGCCCGACATCGTCGCGACGTCGATCGCGATCGACTGGGCGGGCACGCGGATCGCGTGCAAGGTGAAGGATCCGTCGCTCCCGGCCGAGCTCCGCGTCCGCGCGATCGGCGCCGTGTACGCGGAGAACGCGCTCGCGGCGCTCCTCGGCGCGGTCGCCGCCGGCGCGGACCCGCGCGCCGCCGCCGACGCGATCGCGGCCGCGCCCGCGCCGCCGGGCCGCTTCGAGGTCATCCACGAGCGGCCCTGGGTCGTCGTCGACTACGCGCACTCCCCCGACGCGCTCGCGCGCACGGTCGCGATCGCGCGCGAGCTCGCGGGCAGGTCGCGCCTCTTCGTCGTCTTCGGCGCGGGCGGCAAGCGCGACAAGGACAAGCGCGGCCCGATGGGCGAAGCGGCGCGCCCCGCCGACGTGGTGCTCCTCACGACCGACAACCCGCGCGACGAAGACCCGTCCGCGATCTGCCGCGCGATCGCGGAGGGCCTCACCGGACACGCGGGCGTCCGCACGGAGCTCGATCGCGCGAAGGCGATCGCGGCCGCGATCCGCGAGGCGTCACCGGACGACGTCGTGCTGATCGCGGGCAAGGGCCACGAGACCGAGATGACGGTCGGCGCGGAGGTCCGGCATTTCTCCGACGTCGAGGCGGCCCGCACGGCGCTCTCAGCGCGCTGAACGAGACGGCCGCGTTTGCATGTGCCGCGAGGGCGCGGCAAGAACGGAGGGACCCTGTTGGCTCGTCGTTCGCTTCTCTTCGTCGCCGTCGCCGTCGCCGCGGTGGGCTGTTCGGTCCCGTCGTCCCCGCTCCCGCGCGCGTGGGACGAGTCGCCGGGTGCCGCGACGGGCTGAAGGTTGCAGGCTACAAGTTTCAGTCGGCATCCCGCATCCGGTGCTCCTCTACCGCGGCCCCACCGGCGTCACGTACGACCCGCCGGCGCTGCTCGACTGCACGCTTGCGCAGGTCGAGGCGATCGTGCAGGAGGAGGCCGCGATGCACCTCGGCTCGAAGGTGGTCCGCATCGCGAACGCCGGCGCGTACGCCTGCCGGCCGCGCAACTTCCGGAAGGGCGCGTCGCTCAGCGCGCACGCCTTCGGCAGCGCGCTCGACCTCACGGCTTTTCATCCCGCGAAGGGCACGCCGGCGGTGATCGACCGCGACTACTCGGGCACGAACGAAGCCCGCCGCGCGTTCCTGCGCGCGGTCTACACCCGTCTCCGCGCGCACGAGGCAGACCTCACCTACGTCGTCGGCCCCGCCTTCAACGCGCAACACCACAACCACTTCCACCTCGACCGCGGCGGCTGGTCCTTCTGGGGTCAGCGCTAGGGCGGCCGCTCCACCTCGCCCGCGGCTGGTCGTTATGGGGGCGGCTGCTCCCAACGCTGGACGCGAGCTCCACCGGCGTGCGTCTGGGGAGCAGCGTTAGAGCGGCACGAAGCGGATGTACTCGGGGGCGACGTCGACGTCGTGAACGATCGTGGGGCATTGCGTGCTCGCGTGCGAGCCCGTGATCACGATCTCCACCGTGATGCTGGGCGCGTCGAACGGGCCGAGCGTGCGCGCCGCGAGCTCCGCCGGGCCTGCTCCGCAGCTCTGGCATCGCAGGCCCCACGCGTCGTCGGCTTGGACGATGTTGCTGCCTTCGTGGCGGACGGCGATCGTCCACTTCGCGACCTGGGTGTTCTCGCCGCCAAAGCTTCCGTTGGCCTTGGCGCTCAGGTGCCTCCATTTGTAGTCGACGCGGTATTTCGCGCCGACCGTGAGCGGCCCGAAGGTGCGCTTCGCGTAGAACCCGTCCGACCGATGGCCTCGGGTGTCGGCCGGCCCCGAGTTGAAGTGGAGCATGTCGTCGACGACGATCCTCGTGTCGTCGCACGTGGCCGCCGCGACAAGCGTGCACGGCGACACGCACGGACCGCAACAGTCCATCGTGCTCGTGCCGTCGCGGTTGCTGATCGACCACCCGTTCGGGTCGTTCCCCTCCCACGCGAGCCCGCCGCCGGTCGCGCCGCCGCCGTCGCTCGGTCCGCCGTCGCTCGCGGTGTTGCCGCCATCGCTCGCGGTACTGCCGGCGTCGTCCGTGCTCCCCGCCTCCCGCGGCTCCGGCGTCGTGGTCTGTTCCGCCTCGAACGGCGTGCACGCGGCGAGCGCGGTGGCGGCGGCGAGCGCGCGCCTCAATCGATCTTCTCCGTCTTCGGCGGCGGGATCGGCGGGACCTTCGCGGGGGGCGTGCCGTTGCCCTCCGGGCCCGCGTGCGTGATCCACCACGCGCTCAGGAACGCGAGGAGGAGGAACGCGAAGAGGAAGAGGAGCTTCGCGCTCGGGTCGGGCTCGATCCGCTCGCGCAGCAGCTTCGCCGCCGCCCTCACCGCGTCGTCGTCCGTGCTCGCGGCGAGCTTCGGCGCGCCCTCGCGCACGGTAGCGTAGTCGCCGCGCGCGAAGGCAAGGACGAGGCGATCGAGCTCCTCGTGCTTCGGGAAGTCCTTGGCGAACGCGGGCTGACCCCACGCGGCGGGATCGTTCACGCGGCCGACGCCCGTCCGCCGCGGGCCGCGGGCCGCGCGACCTCACCGTGCGTGAGGTGACCATGAACGACGGTGGGCGAGAGGCCCGGCGCGAGGAGGCTCGGCGTGACCTCGCTCGACGGGAACATCTGCACGAACGCGGGCGCGCGGTGGAGGCGATCGACGATGATGCGCTCGAGCGCCATCGACGTGTACTGCACCGCGCCGAGCTCGGGCGTGTTCGCGTTGAGCACGAGGTCGAGGTCCTGCTTCTTGCACGTGAACGCGAGCCCCTTGATCTTGCTCGCGAGCGGCGACCAGTTGTCGGCGCAGGTGCCGTTCTCGCTGATGCCCCACACCCCGGACTCCGTGTTGAGGAACAGCGTCTGGTTGCCGGACGTGTGGCCCGGCGTGCGCAGGAGCATCACGCCGTCGCCGAGCTGGAGGTCGTCCTCGGTGAGGAGCACGTGGTCGGTCCGCACGCCCTGCTTGCCGTCGCGCACGAACCACGCGCGCTGGAAGGGGTGGAGGTCGTCCCAGTCGGCCCACTCGTTCTTCGGCGCGAGGAGCGTCGCGTTCGGGAACCGCGGCGCGAACGCCCCGTCGGACGTGCCGAGGAGCCGCCGGAGGTCCTGGGTGTGAAAATGGTCAAAGGCGATATAGTCGATATTATATGGTTTTATGCCAAGCTCCGCGAGCTGCTCCTCGAGCGGGGCGAAGCGCTTCGCCATCCGCTCGCTGATCGTCACGCCGACCTGCTCGATGATGCGCGCGAAGAACGGCGTCGCGCGCGCGCCGTCGATGTCGGTCGGGTTGAAGAGGAGGTGCTTCAGCTCGCCCTGCTCGAAGAACTGCACCAGCGTACAGCGGTGGGTCATCGTGACGAGCGGCGCCGGCGCGATCGCCGCCGCCCAGAACGCGTAGCGCGTCGGATACGCGAGCGTCGTGAGCGGCAGCGTCCGCACCGCGACGCAGCGCGGCCCTCCCGCGAAGCGCTCGCGCAGCCCCTCCGCCGCGCGCTTCACCGCGCGGAGCTGCGGCCCGTGCCCGCTCGTGCGCCAGGCCTCGTCGAGATCGCGGATGCGCATCAACGTCATGCGCGAGAGCCTACCAGCCTGCGCGGACCGTGGTAGCGTCGCACGGCGAATGCCGAAGCGGCACCGACCGGGGACGAGCGCGGCCAGCATCTTGCGCCACGTCGAGGACATCGTGCTCGCGACGAGCGGGGAAGACGCGTTCGAGCTCGTCTACGCCGTCGCGGCCGCGCGGCTCGTGAGCAAGAAGCAGGCGCTCGGCCCCGCCATCACCGAGGCCGGCAGGCGACTCGAGCTCGGCCGCATCGCCGATCGCGCGCTGCTCGCCCGCGTCGACGGCATCCTCGAAGGCGCCCTCACCGACGAGAGCGTGCTCGACGCGATCTTCGAGTCCCTCGTCCCCCGCGTCGCGAAGGCGGACAAGGGGCAGTACTTCACGCCGCGTCACGTCGTCGACTTCATCGTCCGGATGGTGGCGCCGCGTCCGGGCGAGCTCCTCGTCGATCCCGCCTGCGGTTCGGGCGCGTTCCTGTCGCGCGCGCGCGCGTTCGGCGCGAGGACGCGCGGCGTCGACCTCGACGGCCGCGCGGTGCGCGTCGCGCGGCTCCTCGCGATCGCGGGCGGCGCCGACGCGGAGTCGGTCGCGCGCGCGGACGGGCTGCAGAAGGAGTCCGACCTCGTCCCCGCCGACAAACGCGCGCTCGCGGACGTGGTCGCGACGAACCCGCCGTTCGCGGGCCGCGCCGCGGCGGACGGCTTCTCCGTCGCCGACGTCGTGCGCACGCCGGAGCGCGACGTGCTGTTCCTCGAGCGCGCGCTCGACGTCTTGAAGCCCGGCGGCCGCCTCGGCATCGTCCTCCCCTACAACAAGGCGAGCGGCGGCGCCTACGCGAGCATGCGCCGCTGGCTCTTCGAGCGCGCGCGCGTGCTCGCCGTCGTCGGCTTGCCGCGCGAGACGTTCCTCCCCCACACGTCGCAGCGCACCTTCGTCCTCTTCGCGCAGAAGCGCCGCTCGGCGAAGGAGATCGCGCAAGCCGACGAGCGCACGATGTTCGTGATCAGCGAGCGCGCGGGCAAGGACACCGGCGGCGAGCCGATCCACGACGCGACGGGGAAGCTCGACCACGACCTCGACGACGTCGCGAGCGAGCTCGCGCCGTTCCTCCGCGCCGCCGACTTCGGGCGCGAGCCGAAGCCGCGCAAGGCGGCGCGCCTCGCGGAGGCGTCGCCGTGAAGGTCGTCGTCCGCGCCCTCGTCGACCTCGGCCCCGAGCTCGTCCTCGCGCCCGAGCGTTACCTCGCGGAGGCGAGCGCGGGGGAGGGGATCCCGCTCTCCGATCTCGTCACCGTGCGCACCGAGCAAGCGCCGCCCGGCGTCGTCCTCGACACCACCCACGCGAAGGACGGCCTCCTCGACGTGACCGGCGCGCTGCGCTCGCCCGCGACGGCGAAGAGCACGAAGCGCGCGGTCCACCCCGGCGACGTGATCGTGTCGCGCCTCCGGCCCTACCTCCGCCAGATCGCGTTCGTGCACCCCGCCGCGCTCGCGCAGGCGAAGCGGCCGCTCGCGGTGTCGAGCGAGTTCTTCGTCCTCGCCCCGCGCGGCGACGATCCGATCGCGTTCCTCGTCCCCTTCCTCCTCGGCGAGCGCGCGCAGTCCGTCCTCGCCGCGGCGCAGGAGGGCGGTCACCATCCGCGGGTCCCGCGCGAGTCGCTCCTCGCGCTCCGCGTCCCGGCCGGCCTCGTCGCCACGCGGAACGAGAGCTCGAAGGCCGTCGTCCGCGCCCTCGACGAGGTCTACCGCGCGAACGCCCGCTGGAACGCGCTCCTCTAATCCACCAATCCACGCGCTCGACGCCCGGCGCGCGCTCGACGCGAGCCCAAGCCGCGCTCGACGCCCTGCGAGCCAAGCCGCGGGCTACGGCGCGCCGCCGAGCCAGCGTCGGATCTCGCGCTTCGACAGCTGGCGGATCGATCGCGCGTAGCGGTTCTCGTCCCAGAGGTCGCGCATGGACTCGTCGCGCGCGTCGTAGTCGAGCCGGCGCGGATCGAGCTTCGCGATCGCGTCGCGCACGAACGGCACCGCGTCGGGGCCGTGCCTGAACGGGAGCGCGGCGATCTCGACCTCGTACCAGATCCCGCGGACGCGACGGAGCTCTCGGTCCGGCCCGAGCACGCGCACGTCGGGCCGCCGCACGCGCGCGCGGCTCGCCTTCGTCCTCGGGCGCGGCGGCATCTCTGCGAGCGCGCCCGATCGCGGATGAACGAAGAAGCGCCAGGGCACGACGGGCCGCCCGAAGCGATCCGCGCCGCGGAGGCGCCCCGCGTCGTCCTCGTAGACGCGTTCGACGACGTACTGCTTGAGGTGATCGAGCACGTGCTTCTGGAGCGCGCTCGTCACCGAGAGCTGCGCCGCGATCTCGGAGCGGACCTTCGCCCACGGTCTCCCGACCTGGCTCCGCAGGTACCGCTCGAGCGGCGCGAGGTTGTCGCTGAGCGACTTCGCCGCGTAGAACCCGCCCATCGGCTCGCGGAGCGGAAACGTCTCTTCGCCTCCCTCGCGTGCCCGCGTCCGGTTCCGCACCCGCGTGCGCGGGTACCGAAGCCAATGCCCCCAGCGCGGCCGCTCGATGATGACCTCGTCCATGTCGGCTCGCATGGGCCCCATTCATGGCCACGCCCTCGCCCTCGCGCAAGCCGGCAGGACACGGTAGCGACGCCCGCGTACAATGGCCGTCATGGGCGAGCCTGCCAGGAGCCTCGGACTCGGCCTCGAAGAATTCTGGGCCTTCGAGGGAGAGCCCGACACGCGGTACGAGCTCTTCGGCGGGGAGATCTTGGCGATGAATCAGCCGACGATCCGGCACGCCGCGTTGCAGATGTCGCTCGGGAGGGAGCTCTTGCGCGCGCTCGACGGACGATGTGAGGTGCTCGGCCCGATCGGCGTGTACTGCGAAGCGACCGGGGAAGCCTTCGGCCCAGACGTCGTCGTGATCTGCGAGCCTGCCGCCTACGACAAGGTCCGGGGGCGCGCGTTGATCAATCCGAGCGCCATCTTCGAGATCCTCTCGCCGAGCACCTCCCGCATCGATACCCACGACAAGCTCCCCGCGTACAAGACGATCGCGTCGCTGAGCGAGTACGTCCTGATCTCGCAGAAGAAGAAGCTGATTCAAGTGCATCGACGCGTGAAGGGGGGATGGGTCATGGACCCGCTGTCGTCGGGGTCCTTCCGCGTCTGCGCCGCGGAGATCTCGGTCGACGCCGTCTACGAGCGCATCGACAAGTCTCCGCTCCTCACCGGGTGAGCGGAGACGGAGAAGGCCGCGTCATGGGCGCTGGCCGGCGAGGCACAGGCGGTCGACGTCGCGGGCGCGATCGCGGAGGAGCGCGCTCCCCGGATCGAGGCGCTGCGCGCGCTTCATCGCGATGTCCGCCTCGTCGCACTTGCCCGTCTTCGCCGCGCGCCAGGCGGCGTCGAGGCGTTCGTCGAGGCTCATGAAGAGATAAGGGTCCGTGCGATCGCGGACGTAGACCGTGATCCCGCAGAGGAGCACGAGCGCGACGCAGGCGCCGACGATCGCCCGCTCCGCCTTCTTCGTGTACGTCACGCCGCGCTGCCACGTCGCCGCGACGAGGACGCCGCCGACGGCGCCGCCGATGTGGGCCGCGTTGTCGACCTGCACCATCCCGCCTTGCAGGTTCTTCGCGAGGCCGAGCACGAAGAGGAACGCGAGCCACCCCGCCATCTGGCGCGCGAGCGGGCCCTTCCACCCTTGCGTGCGCGCGCCGAGGACGAGCATCGAGCCGATGAGCCCACACACCGCGCCCGACGCGCCGATGCTGAGCGACGCGCCGAAGAGGCGCCCCGCGATCGCGCTGAAGGCGGAGCCCATCACGCCGGCGCCGAGGTAGAGCGGGAGGAAGCGCGCCGGTCCGATCGCGCGCTCGAGGAACGGCCCGACCTGCCAGAGGACCAGCATGTTGAAGCCGAGGTGCAGGATCGAGCCGTGGAGGAAACACGAGGTCACCAGCGTCTCGACGCGGGTGTCCGCGATCGTGAAGGTCGAGTCGTTGCCGCCGAGCCAGCGCAGGATCGCGTTCCACAGCGTCTGGTCGCGCACGTCCGCCCCGCCGAGCCCGAAGCGGAGGTGCCCCGCGAGCGACACCTGCGCCGCGAAGACGCCCGCGTTCGCGGCGAGCAGCGCGCCCGTGATCGGCGCGCCGTCGATCCCCTTCTGTTCGGCCTGATCGGGCGCCGAAGCCGAGGTCGGGGCGGACGCGGGCGGGGAGGCGCTCACCATCCGGTTTTACGGTCCGCTCGCGCGTCAAGCAACCGGCGAACATCACCGCCTTTTTGGCCGCCCCCGCGCCGTCCTGATACCGACAATGCCAGATGGATTCGCTCGTCCGCGCGACGCTGCTTGCGCGCCGTTTCGTTCGAGGGGCGCACGGGATCGCGCTCGCGTGCGCGCTCGCCGCCTTCGTCGTCCTCGGCTTCGCGCAGCTCCCGCTCGGACCGATCCCGATCGCGGGCGCGGTGGTGTGGGCGTTCTTCCTCGGCAAGCGCCTCCGGCAGAAGCTCCGTCTCACCGGCGAGGCGCCGTTCGTCCTCGACTTCGAGCTCGGCGCGCTCCTCGCGATCGGCCTCGACGCGGCGCTGCTTCGCTTCGACGGCACGCTCTCGGGCCGCTTCTCGCCCGCGACGTACGTGCTCGTCGCGCTCGTCGCGTCGTTCGGCCGCCCGGTCGCGGGCCTCGCGGTCGTCGGATGGGTCGTCGGCCTCGACGCGCTCATCCGCTACAAGACGCTCGGGCAGGCGTCGCTCGAAGCGCTCGCGACGCAGGCGGGTTTCGCTTGTGCGTTCGCGCTCCTCAACTTGATCCTCCTCCGCGCCGAGGTCGCGCGCATCCGTGTCACCGCGCGGTCGCGGGTCGAGAAGGAGCTCGAGCGCCTTCGCGCCGACGCACGGAGCTACCGCCTCCTCGGGGCGGGGGAAGCGGTCACGAAAAAAGAGGACGCCGAGGAGCGGCTCGCGCGCTCGAGCGTCGAAGAGATTCACCAATCCGTGCATTATGCACTCGAGCTCCTGCGGCGTTCGTTGGACCTCCACACCGCGGTGCTGCTCTGGCGCACCGACTCGGGCACGCACCTCCGCATCAGCGAGCTCTCCACGGCGTCGGACGAGATCCACGATGCACCTTTCTCGATCGGTGACGGCGTCTGCGCGGCGGTCATCGCCAAGAAGGAGGCCGTGCTGCTCGAGAACCTGCGGCCCTCGTACAATGTTCCCTACTACGCGGGGCCGTGCCCCATCCGCGCCCTCGCCGCGATCCCTGTGATCGAGGACGGCGTCGTCCGCGGCGTCCTGTGCCTCGATCGGATCGACTCGAAGGCCTTCACGCCGCACGAGCACGACGTCGCGGCGCAGGCGGCGCGCTATTGCCTCCGCGCGATCCAGAACGAGCGCGTCTTCGTGCAGCTCGAGCGCGCGAAGGTGGAGCAAGGCAAGCTCTACCGCGCCGCGCAGGCGCTCGGCGCCGCGCTGTCGGAGAAGGACGTCGTCGAGGCGGGCGTCCGCGCCGCGCGCGAGATCGCGAGCTTCGATCTCGCCGCGGTCACGGTCTGGGACGACACCAAGAAGTTCCACGAGGTCCGCGCCGCCACGTCGAACGACGGCGCGATCGACGACCTCGTCGGCCAGCGTTTCAAGCAGAACACCGGCCTCGTCTCGATGGTCGTCACGAACCGCTTCCCGCTCCCGTACAAAGGCGAGTACGACGCCGCGCACCAGACCGTGCTCACGAAGCGGCTCCCGTGGCCGAACGTCCCTTCGCTCCTCGTCCTGCCGCTCCTCCATCACGGCCGCGTCCTCGGCACGCTCATCCTCGGCGCGCGCCGCCGCCACGCGTTCGGCGACGCGACGCGCCCCACGCTCGAGGTCCTCGCCTCGCACCTCGCGGTCTCGCTCTCGAACGCGCGCATGGTCCACAAGCTCGAGACGATGGCGACGACGGACGGCATGACCGGCCTCCTCAACAAGCGCGCGATGCTCGACGCGGCGGCGCAGAAGATCGGCGCCGCGCAGCGCTTCAACCGCAAGCTCTCCGTCCTCGTCACGGACATCGACTTCTTCAAGAAGGTCAACGACACGTACGGCCACGACGTCGGCGACGTCGTCATCAAGGGCCTCGGCGAGATCCTGAAGCGCGTGAAGCGGAGCACCGACGTCGTGGCGCGCTTCGGCGGCGAGGAGTTCGTCATCCTCTGCGAGCAGACCGACGAGGCGGGCGCGATGCTCCTCGGCGAGCGCATCCGCGAGGAGCTCGGCAAGACCGTGTTCCAGACGCCGAACGGCCCGCTCACGGTGACGTGCTCGGTCGGCGCGGCGACGTTCCCCGCCGCCGGCGCGAAGTGGGACGAGCTCTTCAAGAGCGCGGACCAGGCGCTCTACCAGAGCAAGAACGCAGGCCGCGACCGCGTCACGATGTGGTCGCCCCCCTCCGCCGCGCGCGTGAAGGCCGGTTAGGCCCGCGCGTCTGGACATGTAGGCCGGGCGTGGTCATCATCGAGGGCCATGAGCGAGGACAAGCCGAAGCCCGTCGACGACCTCAAGGAAGGCCTTGGCCTTCTGTTCCGCGCTGCGAAGGGCGCCGTGCAGTCGCTGCCGACCGAGAAGGTCGAGAAGGTCGCGACCGAGGCGGTGGGCGAGGTGAACCGCGCGTTCGAGTCGATCGGCAGCGAGATCCAGAAGGTCATCAGCGGCAAGCCGCAGTCTTCGCCTCCTCCTCCCGCCCCGCAGGCCAACACGAACGAGGCGCCTCCGGCCGAAGAGCAGAAGTACGACGACGGCTACGCACCGGAGCCCCCGAAGGGCCCGCGTGTAGGCTGAGCGCTAGCGTTTCGCCTTCGGCGCCGGTTACCGGTACCATTTTGCGCCGATGGCGCTCCGAAAGAACCGGTTCCTCGCTCCCGCCTTCGTCGTCTCCGCGCTCGGCCTCTCCGCCTGGATGGCGGCGTGCGGCTCGTCGGAGGGCTCCCGCTTCGACGACGGCAGCGGGAACCAGGACGACGACGCCAGCTTCGGGACGAGCGGCTTCGGGAGCACGACGAGCAGCGGCAACGGGTCGAGCTCGGGCGACGGGAGCCCCAACGACGGCGAGCAGCTCCGCATCGAGCCCGCCACGATCACGGTCAAGGCGAAGGGCTCGCTCACGAGCCACTCCGGGCAGCAGCAGTTCACCGCGTACATCGGCGCGAGCACGACGCCCGTCGCCGCGATCTGGTCCGTCGACGACGCGGGCATCGGATCGATCGAGAAGGAGGGCCTCTTCCACACCGCGACGTTCGCGGGGAAGACCAAGGTCCGCGCGCAGGTCGGCAACCTGGTCGGCCTCGCGGACGTCACCGTGTCGCTCGAGATCGAGGAGGACCTCACCGCGGGCGGCGGCGGCGGAGGCGGCATCTCCGAGGCGACGAAGACGGCGCTGAAGGCGGGCGGCAACGCCGACGCCTCCAACTTCAAGTGGCTCTACCCCTACGACAAGACCGTGTTCCCGCGCGGGCTCCTCGCGCCGAAGCTGATGTTCGGCGGCGCCGCGCCGACCGCGTATTGGGTCCGCCTCAGCGCGAAGAACATCGACTACTCGGGCTTCTACTCCGGCGGCGGCGACGCGGCGCGCGTCGTCGTGAGCGAGGAGTGGTGGCGCACGATCACGCGCAGCGTCGGGGCGAACGATCCGGTCACGATCAACGTGACGAAGATCGAGGGCGCCGACGTCACCGGTCCGATCACGGAGACCTGGAGCATCGCGCAGGGCTCGCTGAAGGGGACCGTCTTCTACAACACGTACAACTCGCGCATCGTCCGCGAGAACGGCGCCGAGGGCGCGATCATGCGCCTGAAGCCCGGCACGAAGGTCGAGGTCTTCATCGGCAGCACGAACCTCCCGAACGAGACCGGCACCGCGCGCGACTCGAAGTGCACGGTCTGCCACTCCGTCAGCGCGAACGGCACCGCGCTCGCGGCGGCGCTCGACTGGGGCGACAACGGCGCGCCGCACGACAGCGCCGTCTTCACGATCAGCACCGAAGGCGCGGCGACGGCGCGCTTCGTCACGAGCAACGGCCACGCGATGCCGTTCGGCGCGCTCTCGCCCGACGGCAACTGGCTCGTCGGCAGCGCGTCGCGCTCCGGCGCCTGGATCCGCGGCCTCGGAGGCCTCGATCAGAACAGCCGCCTCTACGACGCGAAGACGGGCGCGATCGTGGAGGACGGGTTCTTCACCGCCGCCGCCGGTCGCAAGGCGGTCGCGCCGTCCTTCTCGCCCGACGCGAAGCTCCTCGCGTTCGGCGATCGCGAGCGCAACGCGAGCGGCCGCGCGATCTCGATCCTCGACGCGAACCTCACCTCGAGCCCGCCGTCGTTCACCAACAACCGCGAGCTCGTCGCGAGCAACAACCGCGTCGTCGGCTGGCCGTCCTTCCTCCCCGACAGCAAGGCGGTCCTCTATCAGGAGGGCACCGCGTACGACACGGGCGGGCATCGCGATCCGCCGACCCAGCTCGTGCACTACTGCGCCGACCTCCACTGGGTCGACGTCGCGACGAAGATCCCGTCCCCGCTCGACGCGCTCAACGGCTATCGCCCGAACGGCGCCGGCGGCAAGGAGTGCTACCTCCCGTTCTGCGACGTCCCCGATCCGGATCCGAACCTCGCGGATCCGGACACGGCGTGCAACACCGAGGACGCGCACATGAACTACGAGCCCACCGTGCTCCCGGTCGCGGTCGGCGGCTACTACTGGGTCGTCTTCACGAGCCGCCGCGCGTACGGCAACTTCCTGAGCCGCCAGACCTCCTCCGTCACGCCGGAGGGCGATCTCCCGTTCGACAACACGCGCGACACGAGCAACGCGATCAAGGGCTGGCGCAAGAAGCTGTGGGTCGCGGCGATCGACATCAACGGGCAGCCGGGCAGGGACCCGAGCCACCCCGCGTTCCTCCTCGAGGGTCAGGAGACGGAGGCCGGCAACATGCGCGGCTTCTGGGCGCTCGACCCGTGCAAGGCGAACGGCGCCGGCTGCGAGGCGGGCGACGAGTGCTGCAACGGCTTCTGCCGCGCCGTCTCGCAACCCGACGGCGGCACCGCGAACATGTGCGTCCCGCCCCCCACCGGCTGCGCCAACGACAGCGAACGCTGCAGCGTCAACGCCGACTGCTGCAACGCCCCCGCGGGCACCACCTGCATCAACGGCTTCTGCACCGAGCCGACGCCCTCGCACCCGAGGTAGCGCTACGGAAACACCTGGCCCGGGACGCAGATGTCTTCGGGGCCCTTCGCGATGTTGTTCGCGACGAACTCGTCGAAGGTGGGACCGTCGACGCAGTCGGCGGTGAGCGTCTTGCCCCACGCCGCGGCGGCGACCTTCGTCGGGATGCTCGGGGCGGGCGCGATGATGATGCGCTTGTTGCCGCCGCAGTCGTTCGGCGCGCGCGTCTTCACCTCGCGGAGCTGCTCCACGATCTCCGGGCACGCGGGGTCGCACTTGTAGAGCAGCAGCACCGCGCCGTGCTCCTCGCTGTGGACGAGGTACTGCCACTCCACCGGCTGCGTGAACTCGCCGAAGCTCGTCCACGCGAAGTAGTGCGGGCCGCTCGACGGCGGGTTCGTGCAGTAGTCGACCGCGGTGCCGACCTGCACGTGCTTGTTCGCGGGCTCCTGCAGCGCGTGGGTGTTGATCGTCACCGCGCACGAGGCGTTGCGGACGTCGGGCGGCGTGGGATCGGCGGAGCACACCGCCGGCCCCGCGTCGGCGTCGGGGGGCGCGCCGCTCGTCGAGCTCGACGTCGTCCCAGAGTTGTCGTCCGAGTCGGAGCTGCACGCGGCGATGAGCGCGATGACCGAGAGAGCGAGGGCCAAGCAAGACTTCACGACGGCACCATACCGCGATCGGCATGGTTTGACGTAGGCTCCGAAGGCGTGGCGGAACGCGACGAGCCCACGCCGATGGAGAACCTGGGAGTGACGCCGCTGCCGACGTCACGGCCTCCGTTCGAGTCGCACTACGAGCTCTCGCATCCGCGAGGACGCATCCGTCCGCCGCTCGAGGCGACCGCGCCGCGGTGGCGTCGCTTCGGGCGCGCGCTCTTCCGGCTCGGGCAAGGGCTCTACTTCCACGACGTCTTCCAGGTCGCGCCCGCGATGGCGTTCCACTTCTTCCTGAGCCTCTTGCCGCTGCTCGCGTTCGTCGGCTACGTGCTCGGCATCATCGCGGAGCAGAAGGGCGTCACGACCGTGCTCGCGCTCTTCCTCGAGAACCTCCCGACCTCGACCGAGGCGGTCCTCAAGAGCGAGGTCACCGCGCTCGCGCGGGCGGATCGCCTCGGACCGATCGCGCTCGCGGGGTTCTTCTGGGTCGCCTCCGGCGGCATCCACGGGCTCATGGACGCGATGGAGCGCGTCGTCGGCGCGAAGCCGCGGCCGTGGTGGAAGAAGCGCGCGCTCGCGCTCGCGTGGGTCGTCGCGACGCTCATCGCGTTCGCGATCGCGTCGTACGGCATCATCGAATGGGACAACGTCACGCGCTTCGATCCCGAGAGCGGGACCACCGTCCTCGTGCCGACGCTGAGCGTGCTGAAGACCGGCGGCGCGCGCGTCTTCGGCGCGGCCTCTTCGCTCGCGGTCGCGATCGGCGGGCTCGCGGCGTTCTATCGCTTCGCGGTCGCGCACTCGCGCAAGGTGAAGCGTCGCGTGCTCCCGGGGGCGATCGTCGCGGTCGCGCTCTGGATCATCGTGTCGTGGGGGTTCGGTGTCTACGTCCAGAGCCTGAGCAACTACACCGTCTACTACGGGAGCCTCGCGGTGGTCGCTGTGCTCCTCGTGTGGTTGTGGCTCGTCAGCATCGCGATGCTCATCGGCGCGGAGCTGAATTCCCAGCTCGAAGGCTTGCGCGACGCGCTCCGCTCCGAGCCCTGACACGTGCGCACACGCCGAGCGACGATGTAGTCAGCGCGAGCGGGGCACGTTTGATCCATGCGCGAAGGTGATCTTCGGAGCGCGCGTGTAGGCCTATTTTAAAGCACTTTTAACGCGTGCTCGCGCTCGCACAGCGTGAGGCGATCGTGCACGATGATGAATGGGAGTGAGGCGGACTGAAGCAAGAGCTGCAGACGAGCCAACCGCTCCCACGAAGCAACGAAGCAACGCACGAATGATCACCGACGCTCTTCGCCGCCTTCCTCTCGCCGGTACCTCCACCTTCGTCGCCACGACGATGCTCGCGCTCCTCGGCGCCGGTTGCGTTCGTCGTCAGTCGATCCCCGACGATCACATGGTGCAGGCGGTGGAGCAGGAGGCTTCGTCGGGTGTCGTCGCGATCGCGACGACGATGGCGGACTCGCCTTCGCACATCACGCTCTGCAGCGGCGCGCTCGTCGCTCCGAACCTCGTCCTCACCGCGCGTCACTGCGTCTCGCGCGCGGTGACCGCGACGCCGTCGTGCGACGCGCGCGGCCGCTCGCACAACGGCGATCACCTCGCCGAGGACGTCGACCCCGCGGCGATTGCAATCTACACGGGTGCGCACGTCCGCCCCGACGTCGACGCCCCCGCCGCGCGCGCGGTGCGCACGCTCCACCCCGCCGGTCAGGTGCTCTGCGACTCGGACGTCGCGTTCCTCGTCCTCGATCGTCCGGTCGTGAACAGCACCGTGCTCTCGATGCGCCTCCACGCGCCGGTCGAGACCGGCGACGTCGTCGTCCCGGTGGGCTTCGGCGGCGGTCCGCTCAACATCGTAGGCCACAAGGTCGCGCGCTCGAAGAGCACCGTCCTCGCGACCGGCCCCTCCGCGAACGCGGCGACGGGCGCGGTCCTCGGCCCGCGCGAGTTCGAGGTCGATCGCGCGACGTGCCGCGGCGACTCGGGCGGCCCCGCCATCGACGTGAACAGCGGCGAGATCGTCGGCGTCGTCTCGCGCGGCGGCAGCTGCTCCGCGCACGGCAACCACGTCTACACGCGCGTCGACGCGTACAACAAGCTCGCGACCGCGGCCTTCGTCGCGGCCGACCGCGAGTCCAAGTTCGCCTCCCGCGACATCCCGGTCCTCGACCGCTGAGGGGCTTTCAACGCAGGGCTTTCAACGCAGGGGCTGCGCCCCTGCACCCCGCTCGCACGATGCAGAAAAACGTCGGAACGTTTTTCTGCCGCGTGCTCGCTTTGGCTGCGGCTTGCGTGATGCGGGGGGTGGTTTTCGGTAGGCTCTGGGAGTGAGTTCCGCTCGCGCGATGTGCGCGTTCACGTTTTGCTTCGTGTTCGTGCCCGGGGTTGCGCGGGCGGAGTGTAGGAACGTCGTCGATGGGGAGCGGGACGTCGATGCGATCGGGGAGGCGGCGCGTGCGCGGTGGTTGCGGGAGTTTCTCGAGGAGGAGCGGCGTGACGCGATGTTCTGGAACGTCGGGTTCGCGACGGCGGGGGCGATCGGGCTCGCCGGCAACCTCGTCTGGGGCGCGCTCGCGAGCTACGATGTCCGCGTCAGCCGCTACTTCGCCGCGGCGGCGGCGGGCGGTCTCCTCTTCCTCTCGGTCACGAACCCGCTCCGCGTGAAGACGAGCGTGCCGGCGGGCCTCTCGCCGTGCGCGGAAGTGCAGGAGCGCGAGCGCGTGCTCCTCGGCGTCGCGAAGGACGAGACGAAGCGAAGGAGCGCGCTCTATCACGTCGTACCGCTCGTCTTCAACGTCGCGAGCGGCCTCACGCTCGGCCTCGGCTACGGGCACTGGCGGAACGCGATCCTCAACACCGCCCTCGCCGAGCTCGTCACCGAGCTCCGCATCTTCGTCGCGCCGCAAGGCGCCCGCACCGCGCTCCGCCGCTACCGCCACGGCGACATCGGCGGCGACGGCGCGAAGGCGGCGTGGACGATCGCGCCGATCGTCGTCGGCCAGAACGGCACCGGCGTCGCCTTTACGCTCGCCTACTGACGCGGCTTCTTCGCGGGGGACTCGAGCCCGAGCTCCTTCATCACGGTCTGCAAGTCTTCCCAGACCTGACGCTTCGCCTCCGCCTGCGTCGCGCCGGGGCGAAGGAGGTACGACGGATGGTACGTCGGCATCACGGGGACCTTGCCGCGATAGAGCTTCCACGAGCCGCGGACCTTCGTGATGCCCATCTTCGTGCCGATGAGCGCGGCGACGGCCGTGTTCCCGAGCGCGACGATCGCCTTCGGGTCGACCTTCGCGAGCTGCTCGTGGAGGTACGGGATGCACGCCTCGATCTCCGGCGGCTCCGGCCGCCGGTTGCCGGGCGGCCGGCACTTGATGATGTTGCAGACGTAGACGTCCTTCTCGGGATCGAGCCCCATCGCCACGATCATCCGATCGAGGAGCTGCCCCGCGCGCCCGACGAACGGCAGGCCCTGCGCGTCCTCGTCGGCGCCCGGCGCTTCGCCGACGAAGCACAGCTTCGCCTCGGGGTTGCCGCGCGCGAACACGGTGTTCTGGCGCGTCGCCCCGAGCCCGCACTTCATGCAGGATGCAACTTCTTCCTGGATGACGTCGAGCGCGCGCGGCGCCGCCTTCGGCGAGGGAGGGGGAGCTTCGGGCACGGCGACCGGCATCGGCGCGGGCATCGGCGCAGGTGCGGGCGCGGGCGCCGGCATCGGCGCGGGAGCGGCCGCGCGGGGACGGCGCGGGATGCCGAAGCTCCCGCAGTCGACCTGCCACTCGAGGTACGCGCGCAGCGACGCTGCGATGCCAGCCAGCTCCTCGCGCTCCGTCATGACGTCTGGAGAATAGTTCAGGAACGCAGCCCCCGCGTCGAAAGCGAGCGGAGCCCCTGCGTTGAAGAACTAGCCGCGGACGACCCAACGGACGAGATCGCTCATCCGCACGCCCTTGCCCTGCAGGAGGAGCCCGACGCGGAAGATCCGCCCCGCCGCCCAGACGCACGCGAGCGCGGTCACGAGCACGCCGACCGCCGCGAGGGCGGGCTGCCAGAAGGGGACCTCCGCCGAGGTCGAGAGGCGCGCCATCATCAGCATCGGGCTCGAGAACGGGATGAACGAGCCGACGAGCGCGACCTTGCCGTTCGGCTCGCGCAGGATCGTCCCGAGGAGCAGGATCGGCATCACCGCGACGAAGGTGACCGGCATCTGCAGCGACTGCGTCTCCTTCAGGTCCCCCGCCGCCGCCCCCACCGCCATGAAGAGCGAGCCGTACGCGAGGACGGCGAGGACGAGGAACACGACGAACCACGCGATGAGCGCGGGCGACACCACGCTCGCGGCGCCGAAGCGGCCCGCGACGAGGTAGCCGCCGCCGAGGTACACCGTCGCGATCGTGAGCGAGACCGCGACGACGCCGAGGAGCTTGCCGAGCATCATCTCGAACGGCGTCACGCAGCCGAGGAGCACCTCCGCGATGCGCTGCTGCTTCTCTTCGACGATCCCCTGCATCGCGGGGACGGCGGAGAGCACGACGACCATGAGCATCATCGCGACGAGGATGGCGGGGAGGACGAACGAGACGATGCGGTGGTCGTCGGTCGAGTCGGCGATCTTGCCGCTCGCGGGATCGAGCCGCGTCGCGCCCTTGAACTGCTGGCGGACCGGCGTCTGCGCCTCGCGGATCATCTCCGGAGTGAGGCCGTGCGCGGCGAAGCGCCTCGCCTGGACGGCGTCGTTGATCACGCGCCCCGCCCAGGTCGAGAAGTCGCGCTCGATCGCCTTCTCCGACTGGAAGCGGACGCTGCGCCGATCGTCGGGCGGCCCCGTGCGCGGCGCGACGAGGAGGACGTCGGGGCCGATGTCGAGGAAGCCCTCGAGCTCGCCGCGCTGATGGCGCTGCGAGAGGAGGAGCCGCTGCTGCTGCACCGCGTCCGGCTCGTCGGCGGAGGGCTCGACGAACTCGAGCCCGTAGATCGGCGCGTTGAGGAGCTTCGTCTTCGGGTCGACGATCTCGACGTTGGTGCGCCGCGTGTTCGCCTCCTCGAGCGCCTCGCGGAAGGAGCGCGTGCGATCGACGACGGCGTAGCGCTTCGTCGTCCCTCGCTCCGCCTGCGCGGTCATGACCTGGAAGCCGATCGCGAGCGAGCTCAGGATCGGCATCAGCAAGAGGCTCACGATGAACGCGCGCGTCCGCACCGCGGCGAGGTAGTCGCGGCGCGCGATGAGGAGGGCCCTACGCATGGGGGGCGTCGAGCTCGGGCCGCGCGATGCGCACGAAGATCTCCTGGAGCGACGGGCGCGCGAGCTCGAAGTGGCGGACGGTCCCGCGCTTCACGAGCTCGGCGAGGATGCGCTGCGGATCAGTGCCCGGCTCGATGCGGAGCTGCTGCAGCTTCCCGAAGTCCGTCACCGCGCTCACGCCGGGGAGGTCGCCGAGGCTCGGCGAGCCGTCGAGCTTCACGCGGATCGTGTCCTCGCCGTGCGCGTCCTGGATCTGCTCCAGCGTGCCGTCGAGGACCTTCTTGCCGCGGAAGATCATGAAGATCGCGTCGCACATGCGCTCGGCGATCTCCATGTCGTGGGTGGAGAAGATGACCGTCGCCGTCTTCTTCAGCTCGAGGATCGCCTCCCGCAACACGACCGCGTTCACGGGATCGAGCCCGCTGAACGGCTCGTCGAGCAGCACCAGCTTCGGCGACGCGATCACGGTCGCGATGAACTGCACCTTCTGCGACATGCCCTTCGAGAGGCTCGCGACGCGCTTGTCGCCGTGGGCGGCGAGGCCGAGGCGCTCGAGCCAGCGATCGATCGCGGGCTTCGCGTCGGAGACCCCCTTCAGCGCGGCGTAGAACGCGAGGACGTCGCGGACCGTCATTTGTTTGTAGAGTCCACGTTCCTCGGGGAGGTACGCGACGCGGTCGTTCACCGCCGACCACCGCTCCTCGCCGAGGATGCGGATGCGCCCGCGATCGGGGTGGTAGATGCGCGTGATCATCCGGAGCGTCGTCGTCTTCCCGGACCCGTTCGGTCCGATGAAGCCGTAGACGACGCCCTCGGGTACCGCGAGCGACAGGTCGTCCACCGCGACCTGCTTCCCGAACGTCTTGGTGACTCCTTCGATCTCGACTGCGTGCGCGCCGCTCAACGCTCGAAGCGTACGCGGAACGGCTTCGTCGTGCTGGCGATCGGATTGCCGTCGGCGTCGAGGCCGGGGGAGTACTTCTTCCTCATGGCGCATTTGCGCGCCTCGCGGCCGAAGCCGTGGCCCGGATCCTCCACCACGGTGACGTTCGACGGCGAGCCGTCGGGCTTCACGTCCACCTTGATGAGGACCTTCATCGAGTCGATCTGCTCGGCGTCGGCCTCGCCCGGGAACGGGCAGTCGTTCCAGTCCGAGGAGCCGAGGAGGCCGGCGCCGCGGGACTTGTCGTCCTTGCGCGGCGGGGGAGGGGCCGGCGCGGTGCCGGTGCCGCCGGGCACGCCCGTGTTCGCGGCGGCCGGGTTGTAGACCGCGGTCTTGCTCGTGCCCTGCGAGCTCGTCGAGCCGCCGGCGTACGTGTTGCCGCTGCCGGTGACGAACCCGCCGGTGAGATCGACCGGCTCGTTGGGGTTCGGATCGGAGGTGAGGACGTTCGCGGCCTCGGCCGGCTGCGGGGGCGCCTCGGGCGGAGCCTCCTTCGGCGGCGGCGCCTTCTCCGGCTCCGGCTCCGGTTCGGGCTCGGGCTCCTTCTCGGGCTCGGGCTCGGGCGGCTTCTCCGGCTCCTTGACGACGTCGACCTCGTATTGCTGGAGCTGGTACGCGATGACGTCGCGGATGCCGCGCTGCCACGAGGCGATGTCCTCGTAGAGGCCGGCGCCCACCGCGCCCGCGCCGATGACGAGGTGGAGCACGATCGCGCCCGCGATCGTCACCTCGGTCGGGACGCGCGGGGCGTCGAGGACCCGCGCCATCGGATCGTCGAGGAGCATGGCCGGGCTCTTGCCCGCTTTGCCGTTGGTACTGCTGCCCATGGTCTTCTTACTTCGGTGCCGGTGCTGGTGCACCCGGCACGCCAGGGGGCACCGGAGACACGCCGAACGCGATTTTCGCTACCTGCGCCTGCTTGAGCAGGTCGAGCACGTGGATCACTCGACCGTGCGGGACGGCGGAGTCGGCCTTGATGACCGCGCGGAGCTCGGGGTTCTTCTCGTGCGCGGAGCGCGCCATCCCGAGGATGACGTCGTCGTTCGGGACGGCCTTGCTGTCCACCATCGTCGAGCCGTCGGAGGCGAGGACGATGCTGAACACGGTCTGGATGTCCGAGCCCGTCGCCGCCTTCGGCAGGTCGAGCGGCACCGACTTGTTCACGATGAGCTTCGCCGTCACCATGAAGATGATCAGGAGCACGAGGACGATGTCGACCAGCGGCGTGACGTTGATGCCGGTGATCGCGTCTTCGCCGTCGCCCGTGGATGCGCCGCCCGCCATCGAGGTTACTCCGCGTCCTTCCGCGAGTGCTTGCTCGGGCGCTCGGCGTGGGACGCCGCCGTCTGCATCGCCTCTTCGACCGCGGCCCCGCCTTCGCCCGTCGCCTTGAGGTGCGCGAGGAGGACGTGCGCGAGCGCCTCGGTGTTCCCGAGCGTGGTGCGGACGATGCGCTGGAACGTGTTGAAGGCCGCGACGGCCGGGATCGCGACGAGGAGGCCGACCGCGGTCGCGACGAGCGCCTCGGCGATGTTCGCCATGACCGCCTCGGGCGCGACCTGCGCCGCGCCGGTGAGCGTCGCGTTCTTCGCCTTGCCGAGCTCGTCGAACGCGCCGACGATGCCGATGACGGTGCCGAGGAGGCCGATGAACGGCGCGTTGTTGCCGAGCGTTCCGAGGAACGTGATGCGCCGCTCGAGCTTCAGCTTCTGCAGCGCGCTCGCGCCCGCCATCGCCTCCTCCGCCGCCTCGGCGCCCATGCGCGCCTCGACGATGCCGGCCATCACGACCGCGGCCTCGGCGCTCGGCGACTGCTCGAGGCGCTTCTTCGCGCCGTCGAGGTCACCGCCGCGGAGGAAGCGCCCGAGGTCGCGCATCAGCGCGGCGGCGTCGTCGCGGAGCGACCAGTAGAGCCACGCTCGCTCGAGCATGATGGCGAGCGAGATCACGCTCAGCACCAGCATCAGGATGAGGACCCAGCCGGCCCCCAAACCGACCATCGCGCTCTTGACCTTCTCGATCATTCTTCTGTCTCGTTCTCGCTAAGTGGCTCTCGGTCGGCATCGATCATGTCGAACACGTTCGACAAGACCGTCGTCGCGTAGGCACCTTTGGGTAGCACGAATCGCACCGACACGTAGCTTTGTCCGACCGCCCCCGGAGTCGGGGCTACTTCATCATTCGTTGAAGAGTGCAACAGCTCGGAAACACGTAAGCGCAGGGCGCGGCGTGTGCCTTCACCGAGGCTGCGCGCACGGCGGAGGTCGATACCTTCGATGAAGGGAGCGACGATCCGTTGCTCCAGATCGAACGCATCCGCTTCGGGCTGCCTCATCTTGTCGCCGACGATGGGACCGGTGGGACACACCTCACCTGCGGCGGCGCGTTCACGGTCCTGCTGAACGTCCGTGCAGACGAACATCCCGCCGGTCTCCTCCTTCTTGAGGAGGTCGCCGTGGAGCGGGACGATCCACGACCCGTCCTTCACGCGCTCCTCGAGCACGGCGTTGAAGGCCGCGGACTGCACCGCGGAGAAGTGGAAGCGCCGGAGCCGCGGGTCCGCCGGCGCGCGCGCGCTCCCGGTGAGCCAGGCCCGCGCACGTTCCACGTTGTCGCCATGTTTCCCGAATCGCTGCGCGCCGAAGGCGTTGGGCACGCCCTCCTTCGCGATGCGCTCGAACGAGGCGGCGATCTCCGCCGCGCGCGCAGGGTCGACCCCGCGGACGACGATCGCGAAGCGGTTGCCGTGGAGGTGGCCCGTCTTCAGCTTGTTGCCGTGCCGCTTCACCGCGAGCACGTCGACGCCGTCGATCGCGAGCGCGCGGGCCCGCTCGTCGAGGTCGCCGCCGCCCTCCGCGGGGACGCTGATCCACTGCGTCGTGACCGCGACCTTGTCCTTCACGCCCGCGACGCCGACGCCGCGTCGCTCGATCCCGAGCGCGCGCGCGACGTCGGCGACGACCTGATCGGTGGTGCGGTTCGTCTTCCGGAGGTGAAGGTAGAGGTGGCTCCCTTCGCCGCTCGGCTCGTAGGCCGGGATCTCGTCGACCTGGAAGTCCGCCGGCGTGGACTTGATCGTGCCGCGGGGCTTCACATTCCGATCTCGTGGGCCATGACGTCGCGCGGCGAGCGGAACGTCTGCTGCGGCGAGTAGGAGAGGAAGTTCGAGACGCGCGAGGTGTAGAGGCACGCGTAGTCGTCGACCTGCTTGCCGAAGCTCGATTGCTCGGCGCTCTCCTTGAGGAGCGAGCCCCAGTACGGGTGGAAGCGGAGGTCGGTGCGCCGCTCGAGCGCGGTGACCTCGGCCTCGATCTGGCGGAGCTTGCCGCGGATCCGCTCGACCGCGCGCTTGAAGCGCATCCGATCGGCCTCGAGCTCCGCTTGCGAGGGGCCTTCGCGCGGCGCTCCGTCCTGCGCCTTCGAGGCGCGGTGATCGATCTGGCGCGTCGCGTCCTTGATCCGCGCCTGGTAGTAGCGGAGGTCGTCCTCGAGCTTCTCGCGCGCGTCCTCGAGCTGCTCGAGCATCGCGAAGTCCTCGCGGCACGACTCGTAGGCGGCGATCTCGGTCTCGAGCTCCTGGATCACCATCACGGTGCGCCACGCGCTGTCCTTCTTCGATCGAAGGATGTCGCCGTAGATGTGGTCGCCGACGTAGAGGATCTCGTCGCCGGTGACGCCGAGCGCGCGCTCGAAGTCCTGGAGGTTGCCGCCCTCGTAGACCTTGCCGCGCTCGAGCTTGCGCGCGGGGTGCGTCGCCGGCGCGTTCGGGTTGGGCGGCGACGCGGGCGCGGGCGGCTGCGATCCGCGCGCGGCCTTGTTCACGTCCTTCGGCTCGGAGTCGAGGTTCGGGGTGGAGGCGCGCGGCATCGGCGGCTCGCCCTCGCGCTCCAGCAGCGGGCGCTTCTCGGTGAAGAAGATGGGCTTCGTCGCGGCGACGATGACGACGTCGAAGAAGTTCCGCCAGGTGGGGTACTCCGTCATCGCGCCGCCGAGCAGGTACGTCATCAGCTTGTCGGTGTAGGCCCAGCGCGAGTTGGTGAGGAGGAAGATCTTCTTCCCCGCGCTCCGCAGCTTGTGGAGGGTCGGCGCGAGGTTCGGGTCGCGGTGGAGGAACCGGGGGAGGTTGCTCATCACCTCGTCGAGGATCGTCCCGTCGCGGTGCGCCTCGTCGATGCACTCGCGGATGTCGGTGAAGAGCCGCGCGTAGTCGACGGCGTAGCCCTTCTTCTCCATCGCGTCGACGAGCGCGGCGTAGGTGGCGACCTCGGAGAGGGCGTAGAGCGTGTCGATCCAGTGGTAGCGCGGGGTCGCGGGCCGGATCTTCTTCGAGTGGTAGAGCGCGCGGAGCTCCTCTTTCGAGAGCTCACGGAACCCGTGGTAGCCCTTGTGGACGACCTTGTAGCGGTCCATCTTGAGGACGTGCCCGAAGCGCTTGTCGATGAGCAGGCCGCGCACGGGGAACTGCGTCGACACCGGGATCGTCTTGATGAAGTCGGGGTATCCGCGCTTGATCAGCTTGTCGATCGTCGCGCGGATCGACAGGTCGTCCATCGCCGGCTGGTCGTAGATCGCCAGCGTGTAGTCCATGTCGAAGCCGACCCAGCTGATGCCGGACATCTTGAGGTTACGATTGCAGAATACACGCGCCGTGCGGGGGATCCCGGGCCCGCGCGCGTCGCGCGAGAAGTCATCGAGCGGCAGGGCGAGCTGTTGGGTGTGCGGCGGCTCTTCGCTCGGCGTGTTCACTTCGCTTCGCTCCGTGGTCCTCACCGGACTCCGTCCAGCACGGCTGGACTCCGTCCAGTTCGGTTCAAACTCGCAGGACCTCGCTCACGCACAAAGTGTTTCACGCTGAGCGTGAAAGCGGCAAGTCCTCCTCAGTGGCCGCGGGCGAGGAGGGCGGCCTGGCAGCCGTGCATCTCGACCAGCGCTTCGGGGCGTCGCGTCGACGGATGAGCCTTCGCGTCGACGCGGCCGCGCACGCGGAGGACGACGGCGCGCTCGGCCGCGCTCCACACGACGACGCGGACGGTGTGCGGTTTGGCCTCGATGCCGGGGAGCACGGCGGGGCGACGCGTCGCGGTGAGGCCCTTTCCGACGACGGGCTCGGGCATGCCTTCTGGCAGCTCGTCCGCGACGACGACGAGGAGCTCCGCGTCCGCGGCGGTGCGCGCGAGCGCGATCGCGAGCGGCTTGCGGAGCTCGTACTCTTCTTCGAGCCGTCGCACGGAGAGGTGATCGTCCGCCTCCGCGAGCTCGGCGGCGAACGCCTTCGAGAGCGGTCGGAGCCCGGAGTGCACGGCGCGGAGGGGCAGCACGTCGTGCGTCGCGTCGTCGAAGAGCGCGCCGCCGAGCCAGTACCGGGTCGCGCCGGCGTGCACGTCGTCGGGCGCGTCGGTCGCAGGCGGCTTGACGAGGCACAGCGCGACGGTGTCCTTCTCGGACCGCCGCACCGCGGCCCCGATCGCATCGAGCCGCGCGATCTCGGGCACCGCCGCCCGCACGAAGAGCATCGTCTTCCCGAAGAGCGCCGCGCGCTCACGCGGAACGAGGTCCCCCGGCCACTCCACCCGCGCCGCCTCGAGCATCACGTCATCCATCGCATCCACGAGCGCCCGCGGCCGCTCCGCCAACCCCGCGCGCTCCCGCGCAACCTCCGCCGCGAGCCCCCGCTTCCGCCTCCCAACCTCCCACCGACTCACCACATACGCCACACAGACGAGCACAACGAACGCCGCACAAGCCGCGAGCCACTTCCCCGACCGCCCTCGCGGCCCCAGGTCGTCGCGCCGCGCGCCCAAGTCGTCGCGCCGCGCGCCCAAGTCGTCGCGCCGCGCGCCCAAGTCGTCGCGTCGCGGGCCCAGGTCGTCGCGTCGCGGGCCCAGGTCGTCGCGTCGCGGGCCCAAGTCGTCGCGTCGCGCGCCCAGGTCGTCGCGTCGCGGGCCCAAGTCGTCGCGTCGCGCGCCCAGGTCGTCGCGTCGCGGGGCCAGCTCGCCGCGTCGGGGCGCCGATTCGCTGCGGCGTGCGGCGAATTCACCGCGCCGCGCCGACAAGGCCGCCCCAATGTCGCCGCCAGCTCCCGTTCCAGCGCCACCAATCCCCGCCGCTCCGTCCGCCGCCGCGGCCCCGGTCTCCGGCGGCGCTCTGCTCGGCGTCGCTTCGGTCGCTGCTCCGGTCTCCTGCGGCGCTCCGCTCCCCGCCGTCGCTTCGGCCCCGGCTCCGCCCCGTTCCGTGTTCGTCATTCCGCCTCCATCTGATAGTAGTGCTATCGGATAGTACTACTATCGTTTTGTTCCCGAATCCTCGACCGGGTCGTTGAGACGAGCCGGTTTCCGTTCACGCGGGCCCGGACGCCGTGACCTCGGGCACCACCACCGGACGCCGGGTGCCGCCGCGCCGCCGCCGCCGGGACGCTGCTGCGACGTCGGCGCTGCGGCGACGTCGTGTACCGACGCGACGCTGGAGCTGCCGCGACGTCGTACCGCCGCGATACTGCGACGCCACCGCGACGTCGGGTGTTGCCGCGATGTCGGGTGCGCGATACCGCGACGCCGCCGCGATACCGCGACGCCGCCGCGATACCGCGACGCCGCCGCGATACCGTGCCGCCGCCGCGATACCGCGAAGTGGGTGTGCCGCAGCGATACTGCGACGCCGCGATACCGCGGCGTCGGGGGCGCGATACCGTGCCGCCGCCGCGAAGTGGGGGGGCCGTCGCGAGACTGCGATGTCGGGTGTCGCAATACCGCGACGCCGCCGCGAAGAGGGGGGCGCGCCGTCGGGCGTTCACGATGCCGGGCGCCGACGCCGCACGCTGCCGCGACACCGCGACGCCGCCTCGATTTGGATGCCGCGCTGCCGGACGCCGCGATGCCGCGCCGTGTCGCCGCCGGACGCGCCGGGCGCCCCGACGGCGCCGCGATGCTGCGCCGCCGCGATGCCGCGCCGCCGCGCGCTGCCGGGCGTCGTGTCGCCGGGCAGTCATCCTCTCGGGCCGGCGCGCGTTCCGCTCAACCGATAGTGCTTCTATCGGCTCGGCCTGCCGTGCAGCTCGCGGAGAGCATCGAGCCAGGTGTTGAGGTGGCTGGCTTGGCGGTCGTGCTGCGTCTTGGGGCCGGCGTAGAGCAAGGGCGTGAGGCCGAGGCGGCGGTTGTCTTCGAGGTCCAGGGTGAGCGTGCGGTGGGTGCGGCGGCCGTTGGGTTGCTCGGCGACTCCGAAGGCGCGGACCTCGGTGAGGCTGGCGCTCCATGTCACCTCTGCGCCGGGCCAGCGGCGGCCGCTCGTGATGACGTTGCCGGCCTCGTAGCGCACGTGGATGCGGACGACGGGGAACATGATCGCGAGGAGGAACGAGACGAAGAGGACGCCCGCCACGATCTGCTTCAGCTGCTCCGCGCCCGCCTTCTGGGACGCCGCCCAGACGACGCCGGCCGCGAAGAGGGCCGGCGTGAGCACGTTGGTCCACGGCGCCGGAACGAACCAGAGCGTCAGCGGCGGGGCGGCGGCCGCGGCGCCGCGGCGGTACTCAGACATCGTAGCCGTAGCCGCGGATCGTCGCTCGGACCCACAGCGCGAAGCCGAGGCTGATCGCGGCGAGGAGCAGCGAGAAGACGATGGCCGCGGGCTTCCGCTTGCCGGTCGCGGGGTCCCTGAAGGCGTGGTTCATGCGCTGGTTGAACGACGCCGGCGCGAACGACGCGACGAGGACGAGCACGCTCATGAGGAGGAAGAGCGGCGCCGCGGCCGTGCGCCCGAGCGAGAAGCTCACCGCCTCCTCGTGGCGCCTCGCGGCGGCGAGGACGTCGATGACGCCCGACTTCAAGAGATAGAGCGAGCATCCCACGAGCGCGACGCCGGCGAGGCGCGCGATGGCGGGACGGCGGACGATGGTTCCCTGGACGGCCACGCGTCGAAGTTAACACGCTATGGTCGGGACGATGCTCGCGCCTCGCTACGCGGTGGCAGATACCTTCACGATCCAGGAGCTCTCGCGGGCGACCGGCGTGTCGGTCGCGAGCATCAAGTTCTACGTGCGGGAGGGGCTCCTCCCCGCGCCCGTGTCGTCGCGGCCGCGGCGCGCCTACTACGACGGACGCCACGCGCAGCGGCTCACGACCATCCGCGCCCTCCGCGACGCCGGCGGTCTGTCGCTCGACGCGATCGGCCGCGCGCTCGCCGCGATCGAACGGCCGGGCAGCGACGTCGTCGACGTGATCGCCCCCGCCATCGACGCGCTCGCCGCTCGCCCCGCCGCCGCCCCCGCCGCGCTCGTGCGCGCGAGGGCGGACGTGAAGGAGCTGTTCGTGCGTGAGCGGCTCTCGGTGCGCGCGCGGGCAGGATCGCGGGAGACGATCGCCGGGGCGATCGCGTCGCTCCGCCGGATCGGGTCGCCGATCGCGATCGAGGACCTCGCGCGGTACGTCGCGCTCCTCCGTCCGCTCGCGAAGGAAGAGATCGAGAACGAAGAGACGAGCGCGGTCCTCCGCTCGGACAAGGAGAGCTCGCTCGAGCTCGCCATCCTCGGGACCGTGCTGTTCGAGCCGATCCTCATCGGCCTTCGCCGCGCGCTGCACGAGCACTACACGACGGCGCTCGTGCGGAAGAAGCCGGCGCGGGAGAAGCCGGCGCGGAAGAAGAAGCGCGCTACTTGACGCCGGGGAAGGCCTTGCAGGCGTTCGAGAAGACGTCGAAGGCGCGCTTGAGGCTGCCGCTGAAGTCGTCCTTGCAGATCGAGTCGAACACGCCGTTCGTCGCGTTCGCCTCGACGAGCTTCTTGAGGCGCACCGCCTTGTCGGCGGAGCCGAGCGCCGACGTGCACTGCTCCTCGCCCGCGATGACGGCCGTGGCCCAGCGCGCGCGGTAGCCCTCCTTCACGTCGTCGAACTTGCCGGCGTAGAACTCCGGCGTGTTGAGCGGCGCGGGCTTGAGCGTCTGATCGTTGTCGCCGCCGCCCTCGTCCTCGTCCGTGATGACGACGATCGCGAGGAGCGCGTCTTTCCGCAAAAACGGCTCGTTCTGCGACTTCAGCACGTTCGACTGATCGGTGATGCGTTCGTAGAGCGCGAGGCGCGTGGACTCGAGCGGCAGCTCGACCGGGCTGCCCGTCGTGCCGAGGCGCGCGCGGCACGCGAAGACGTCGCTGACCGGCAGCGACTCGGTGCCGTCGGTCCGCTCGAGCCACGGCTTGTCGTTGTCGAGCGGGTTGCAGCTCTGCGTGTCCGGATCGGCGCCGCGCGACTTCCGCATCCGGCCCTGATCGGCGCTGACGTCGGTCGAGAGGATGCCGATGCGGTAGTCGAGGAGCTCGTCCGCCGCCGTCTTGTACTCCTCGATCAGCTTGATGAAGCCGGGGATGCTCGTGATGAGCGCGTCTTGCTCCTGCTTCATCGACACCGAGTTGTCGATCACGAAGATGATGTCCATCTTCTTGCACTCGACCGGCGTCGCAGGAGGCGGGCCGTCCTTGGTGTCGCCGCCGCCGATGATGCCGCCGCCGTCGGGTGGGAACTGACCGCCGCTCGACGACGACGACGTGCCGTCCGGGAACGTGCTCCCCGGCTCGCTGCCACACGCCAACGCCACGATTGCACCGAACAGACCGAGCGGAAGAAGACGGCGAAGCATCCCTCGATCGTAGCTTCAACGCAGTCGATGCGCCGCGAGAAAGAGCGCCAAATCAGGGTCTCCGAGCGAGAGCGGCCGGAGGTATTCGGATCCACCTCCTCGCCTCCACCAGCCCTCGCGCCGGGTCGACCAGGTCGTCAGCTCGTAGCGAAACAGGCGCGCGCGCACGAAGCGGGGCGGCGGGCCGCCCGCGAAGGGATCGCGGGCGAGGAGCGGGTCGACGGCGTGGTCGCCGCGGAGCAGCTTGTCGACGAGCTCGACGATCCACGGCTCCTCGTCGTAGCTGCTCATCGCCGCGAACCACATCTGCCAGTCGAGGCGGTAGTGGTACGGCGAGACGAGGCACGGCCGCCGCCGCACGTCGCCGGGCTTGCACGGCAGCTCGTACTCCTCCCATCGCTCGCCGTCGCGCGAGCCCTCGAGCACGATCTCGTCGCGCACCGCGTTCACCGATCCGAAGGCGCCGTAGGTGCTCACGAGGTGGAGCGGATCGAACGACGCGTTCATCGCCTGCCGCGACGAGAGCAGGTTCCCGATCGGTCCGAGGCTCAGGACGCCCACGATCGCCGCGTACCCGAGCGCGACACGTCGATGCGCGCGGCTCGGCTCCGGCGCGGTGACGCGCCAGCGCGCGGGGACGAGCTCGTCGTCGAAGCACGCGAGCGCGGGGACGATCGTGAGCCAGTTGAGGAACGAGAGGTTGCCGCTCGCGATCAACACCGCCTGGAACCCGACGAAACACGCCCCCGCGAACCGCCGCGCGCGCCGCGGACCCAAGAGCAGGAACGGCGCGACGAGCTCGACGAAGTGGTTCACGAGCACGCCGCCGGTGTGGAACCACGGCGGCAGCTGGTGAAGCAGCCACGAGACCGGGCTCGGGTTCGGCTGCGTCTCGTAGTGCGTCTGCAGGCACGTGAGGGCGCGCCAGCACTCGTCGCCGCGGAGCTTGATGAGGCCGGCGCCGAGCATCACGCGCGCGATGAGCCAGCGAAAGAGCCAGATCGCGGAGGCCGGCGGCGCCGACGCGAACGGCCGCCACGTCCGCAGCGGACACACGATCGCCGCGAGCATCCCCGTCTCGAGGAGCTGCATCTCCCAGCCGTAACCCCAGAAGACCTGGCCGACGTCGTAGAGCGAAAACTGGATCGCCCAGAGCGCGAGCATGACGGCGGCGTTCGTCGCGCCGAGCACCACCGCGAGCGCGAGCAGCATCCCGAAGGCGGTGACGCCGCGGAGCATCGCGTCCGACGCGTTCACCCAGAACACCGACGGCGCGGCGAGGAAGCCGCTGAAGCGCGATCCTTGGGCGCGCGCGATCGCGGCGAGCCAGCCGCGCATCGGCAGGAGCCCGTGCTCGCCGATCAGCGCGGGTCCTTGCAGGAACGTCGAGAGGAACGTGACGAAGTACACGCCGCCGAGCAGCCGCAGGAGCACCGTGCGCGTCACGACGAACGACGAGCCGTCCGCGAGCCACCGCGCGATCCGCGGGCGCTCCCGCAGGTCCGGCATCGCCTCTTCGTCGTCCACCGCGCGCCGCATCGTAGCGCGGGACCCGGGCCGAGATTCCGCTATGGTGCCGGGCGATGAAGGTCATCGTCCTCCGCGCCGGCGACGCCGCCGCGCCCGTCGCCGCTCGGCGCGGCGAGTTCTTCTCGTGGATCCGTCGCGAAGGGGAGGGGGCGTGGAGCGGCGACTGGCACGAGCACGACGTGCGCGACGTCACGGCGCCGCTGCCGTCGCCGGACGACGCGCGCGCGTTCATCGTGACGGGCTCGAGCAGCAGCGTGACGGAGCGCGCGCCGTGGATGTTGCGGACGGAGGCGCTCCTCCGCGAGCTCCACGCGCGGAAGGTCCCTCTCCTCGGGATCTGCTTCGGGCACCAGATGATCGGCGAGGCGCTCGGCGGGAAGGTCGCGAAGAACCCGAACGGCCGCGAGATCGGCACCTGCGAGGTCACGCTCGCCGCCGACGCGGACGACCCGATCCTCGCCGGGCTGCCGCGCACGTTCACCGCGAACCACTCGCACGTCGACAGCGTGGTCACGCTGCCGCCGGGGGCGCGGCGGCTCGGATCGACGAGCCTCGAGCCCAACGCGATGTTCGCGCTCGGGCCGACGACGAAGTGCGTGCAGTTCCACCCCGAGTTCGACGGCGACTCGATGCGCGGCTACGTCGAGGCGCGCGCGCACCTCATCGACGCGGAGGGCCTCGACGCGAAGGCGCTCCACGCGCGCGCGGTCGACGCTCCGCACGGCGCCGCGACGCTCAAGAACTTCCTCCGCTACGTCGCGACGCGCAGGTAGCCGCCGGAGAGGAAGGCGTAGATCTGCTCGACGATGCGGTCCTCGGGGTAGTCGAGGTCCCGCATCGTGACCTGGTACATGATCTCCTTCATCGCGCCGAGGCTCATGATCGCGAACATGCGGACGTCGCCCGGCGCGACGATGCCGCGCTCCTGGCCGTCGGTGAGTGAGCCTTCGAGGAGCTGGCCGACGCCCTCGTAGAAGCTCATCAGCTTCTTGTCGAGCTCGGGATCGAGCCCGACCGCGTCGGAGAGGAGGATCTTCGTCGTCGCGCGGTCCTCGAGGAGTGCGTGCACGATCGCGCGGATGTTCTGGCGGACCTGCTCCGCGACGCTCCGCGCCGGATCGTCGGTGTCGACGTGGACGATCGAGGCGCCGATGCGCGCGAAGGTCTGGTCGACGATCTCCTCGAAGATGGCGCGCTTGTCCTCGAAGTACGAGTAGAACGTGCCGCGCGCGATGCCGGCCGCCGCCACGATGTCGTCGATCTTCGCCGCGTGGTACCCGAGCCGCGCGAACACATCGCGTGCATTCTGCAATATCTGCTGGCGACGCTCGGCTTTGTCCACGCAGTTCCCCCCGAGTATCGCATGAACGCACCCCCGCGCACCTCGACAGTAGACCTACAACGCCGCCAAATCGCTGTGCGTCGAGAAGACAAGGAAAGCTGGAACGCGTATGCTTGTTCCGTCGTTTCGCGGCTTTCCCCACCGTGAGAAATCCCAAGGCTCCCGCACCTCCTCGTTACTCGCAGCCCGACGGCTACGAAGCGCGCAGCCGCGCGCCCGTGTCGTCTCCGGCGCCGCGCGTGACGCCGGAGGCGATCGAGCCGGAGGGCTTCGAGGAGGAGCAGGGCGAGACGCGGCCCGCGCTCGGGGACGAAGCGAAGAAGGCGCTCGAGATCGCCGCCGCGCGACGGAAGTCGCTCTCGCCGATCGTCGAGAAGGACGCGCCGACGGCGGCGCTCAATCCGAACGAATTCTCGAACGCTCTCGCGCAGCTCCAGCGCCAGCGTCAGGCCGGCGCGCCCGCTCCGGCGCCGCCGCCGTCGTCGAGGTCGGGCGCCGTGCAGGGGCTGCAGGGGCCGCCATCGCAACGTCCGCCGCCCGGCGCGCCGCAGGGGCCGGCGTCGCAACGTCCGCCGCCGTCGGCGGGGCAGACCGGCGCGAACCGGCCGATCAGCATCAAGCCGCCGCCGCCGCAGGCCGACGTCCCCGACCTCCGCGACCTCGCGAGCTCGGTGCGCCGCTCGATGGCGTCGATCCCGCCGCCGATCAACACGGGGCCGCCGCCTCCGCCCGTCGTCACCGACGATCCGAAGGTGATCAGCGCGCTGCTCGGAGGCGCGGTGCCGCCGGTGTCCTCCGCGACCGCGCCGATGGGGACGCCCGCGCTCGGCCTCAAGCCGGGCACCGGCATGCCGCTCGCGCCGCAACGCACGCCGCTCCCGATCGCCGTCGTCGGCGGTGGCGGCGGGCTCCGCGTGCAGCCCGATCGCCCGGGATCGATCCCGCCGGGGGTCAACCCGACGAAGACGACGCCGTCGGCGACGGCGCAGTCGCGTCCGCCGGGGGCGATGGGCTCGCGCCCGCCGGGGGCGATGGGCTCGCGTCCTCCCGGCGCGGTCCACACGCCGACGGGACCGAAGCAGTACGACTTCAAGCGCTGGTCGTCGCCGGACATCTCGGAGATGCCGAACGACGGCTCGCCGGTCACGTTCCAGGTCTACACCGCGCAGGACGTCGCGAGCGGCCGCGGCCCGATGCGAAGCCTCCCGGTGATCCAGCCGGACGACAAGAAGCCGAACATCGGAGTGAAGATCGCGCTCGCCGTCGTCGGCGGCGTCATCGTGCTCATCACCGCCGCCGCCGTCATCATGGTGTCGACCGACGATCCGAAGCACGATCGGATCGCGCCGGTCGGGAGCGACTCCGCTTCGCCGTCCGCGGAGCCGCCGCCGCCGGAGCCCGCGCCGCTCCCGCCCGGCCCCGGCATCGTGATCGGCGATCCGCTCGGGGCCGCGTCGGAGGAGCCGGAGAGCCCCGCGCCGTCGGCGAAGAAGCCGCCGAAGAAACCTGCGCCGGTCGGGGAGCCGCGCGTCGAGCCGGCCGCACCGAAGACGAACAGCGGCGGCGGTGGCGTCACGCCTCCGCCGAACCCGTACGGATCGCCGGGCAAGTAGCGCGCGTCAGAGGGAGCTCCGGTCGCCCCTCTTGATGTCGAAGTCGATGCCGCCGCCGAACGTGAAGCCGCCGAAGAGCGAGCCGTCGGCGAAGGTCGGCCCTCCCTCGATCGCGGCGCGCGCGAAGAGCGCGAACGACTCCGACTGCAGGACGTCGAGGCGCGCGGCGGCGCCGAGCTTGGGGCCCCACGACACGATCGTCTGGTTCTTCGTCGCGCGGTCGACGCCGACGACGAAGATGCCGGGGTCGAGCGTGATGCGGAGGCGATCGATGACGATGTCGAGGTCGAAGTTGAAGCGGCCGCTCTTCACGCCGAGCCCGTTTTCGGTGGAACCGAGGAAGAGGCGAAATTCGCCCCAAAACGCGAAGTGCCTGCCCGGCTGCGCGCCGACCGCGAGCCCGAGGTCGGCGCCGGAGACCGGCAGCTTCTCGAGCGCGCGGAGCCCGTAGCCCCCGTCGGCGCGGACGCCGACCGGGATCTGACGCTGCGGCCTCACGGGCGCCGGCGTCTCGGCGGGCGCGGGCGCGGAAGGCGCGGGCGCGGGAGGCGCGGGCGTGGGCGCGGGCGCCGGCTCTTCTGCCGGCAGGTCGCCGTCGTCGGCGTGCGCGAGCGCGGGCGTGAGGAGGAGGACGACGGCGGAGGCGAGGGCGAGCACGCGGTTCATGGGCACACCGGACCGATCGCGGACGAGCCACCGGACGTGCTCGTCGTCGAAGAAGAAGTGGTGGAGACGGTGTCGCTCCGGTACGAGGTGACGCGCGCCTTCCCGGCGGCGGTCGCGCGCTGGCAGACGTTCGTCTGCACGATGCGGTCGCACGACGTGTCGTGGATGCAGCGGCTCTCCTCGATCGTGAACGCAGGATCGACGCGGTTGACCTCCGTCGTGCCGCAGCCCGTGTCCTTCGAGTAGTAGTGGCGGCACTCGACGACGCTCGGCTCGAACGTCGCGCCGCAACACTCGGAGAGGCGCGCGACCGCCTCCTCGCACCAGATGACGTCCTGCCGGAACTGCGTGTCGTCCTCGTCGTGATCGGGATCGCCGCACGCGATGACGACCCCGAGCCCGACCGCGAGGAGGGCGCCCACCGGGACGCGCCGTCGAAGAGAAGCCATGACGGAGGAGCTCGAGCACGCCTCGTGCCGGCCGCGATTTCCGCGCATTGACGGCCTGTCGGGCGTCCCGACCCCCGGTGTGCGTGTCAGGCCTGTATCCCGGCTGCGTCAGCATGCGGCTAACCTATGGAAAATGCGCATAAAAACGGAGTGTCGAAAGGCTTTGCCCTCGGGCCGAATGCGCGTAGGCTGGGCGACTGAACTGACGTGTCAGTCCAGCCGGGCTCGCCCGGCCCTCTCCTTTTAAGTGCCGCGGAGCCCACGGATGTCGTCTGCAGTGAACAAGCCCTTCCTGGCGATCGGAATGGATGTCGGCTCGACCACGGTGAAGGCCACCGTCGTCGATCCGGTCTCGAAGGCGATCCTCTGGAGCGACTACCAGCGCCACCACACGAAGCAGCCGGAGAAGTGCCTCGAGCTGCTCGAGACCATCATCGCCGCGTTCCCGGATCATCCCCAGGACGGCTGGCGCATCTTCCTCACCGGGTCCGGCTCCGCGCCGCTCGCGCCGTCGACGGGCGGCAAGTTCGTGCAGGAGGTGAACGCGGTCACGCTCGCGGTCGAGCACCTCCACCCCGACGTCCTCAGCGTCGTCGAGCTCGGTGGTCAGGACGCCAAGATCATCATGTTCAAGGCGGACGAGGCGACCGGCGAGAAGACGGCGATGGCGTCGATGAACGACAAGTGCGCGTCCGGCACGGGCGCCACCATCGACAAGTGCTTCCTCAAGGTCAACGCGCCGCCGGAGCTCGTCACCACGCTCCGCTTCGACGACTCCAAGCTGCACCACGTCGCGGCGAAGTGTGGCGTCTTTGCCGAGACGGACATCGTCAACCTCATCAAGAGTGGCATTCCGAGCACCGAGGTCCTCTGCTCGCTCGCCGACGCGATCGTCATGCAGAACCTCTCCGTCCTCACGCGTGGCAACACGCTGAAGTCGCGGGTGCTCCTCCTCGGCGGACCGAACACGTACCTCCCGTTCCTCCAGGACTGCTGGCGCCTCCGCATCCCGCAGGTCTGGCAGGAGCGCGGCTACGACTACCCGAAGGACGTGCCGATCGAGGAGCTCGTCTTCGTCCCCGAGAACGCGCAGTACTACGCCGCCCTCGGCGCCGTGCTCTACGGCCTCCACGAGGAGGCGCACGTCGGCTGGCTCAAGGGCGACCTCGTCGAGCTCCGCGACTACATCACGACCGGCCGCAAGGCGCGCCTCGGCGAGAGCGCGGGTCCGCCGCTCAGCAAGAGCGAGCAGGAGCTCGAGGAGTTCCGTGAGCTCTACAAGATCCCGAAGTACGAGCCGGAGAAGCTCGAGGCCGGGCAGAAGGTCCGCGCCGTCATCGGCCTCGACGGCGGCTCCACGTCGTCGAAGGCGGTCCTCGTCGACTACGACGACGGACGCATCCTCACGAAGGCGTACCAGCTCTCGAAGGGCAACCCGATCGCCGACACGAAGGAGCTCCTCGCGCAGCTGAAGGGCTACGTCACGAAGCAGGGCGCCGAGCTCGAGGTGATGGGCTTCGGCGCGACCGGCTACGCCGCCGACGTGCTCGAGGAGTGCGTGAAGAGCGACGTCAACATCGTCGAGACGGTCGCGCACATGCTTAGCGCGGTGCACTACTTCGGCGACGTCGACGTCATCTGTGACATCGGCGGGCAGGACATCAAGGTCCTGTTCATGAAGAACGGCGACATCGCGAACTTCCGCCTCTCGAACTCGTGCAGCGCCGGCAACGGCACGCTGCTGCAGGGCACGGCGGACTCGTTCGGCGTCCCGGTGCAACAGTTCGCCGACGTCGCGTTCAAGGCGGAGCTCGCGCCGAAGTTCAGCTACGGCTGCGCCGTCTTCCTCGACACCGATCGCGTCAACTTCCAGAAGGAGGGCTTCTCCAAGGAGGAGATGCTCGCGGGCCTCGCGCAGGTGCTGCCGAAGAACGTCTGGCAGTACGTCGTCCAGATCCCGCGCCTCGCGTCGCTCGGGCGCAAGTTCGTGCTCCAGGGCGGCACGCAGTACAACCTCGCCGCGGTCAAGGCGCAGGTCGACTACATCAAGGAGCGCGTCCCGAACGGCGAGGTGTTCGTCCACCCGCACACGGGCGAGGCCGGCGCGATCGGCGCGGCGATGGAGACCCGCCGCGTCGTGAAGCGGAAGGGCAAGAGCTCCTTCATCGGGCTCGATGCCGCGATCGACCTCGAGTACACGACGAAGAACGACGAAGAGACGGTGTGTCACTTCTGTCCGAACGAGTGCAAGCGCACGTTCATCGACACGAAGACGCCGGACGGCCGCACGTCGCGCTACATCGCCGGCTTCTCCTGCGAGAAGGGCACCGTCGAGTCGAAGGAGGCGATGCTCGACCTCGTCGCCGAGCGCAAGAAGACCGCGCAGCAGTTCCCCAACATGGTGGACTACGAGGCGAAGCGCGCGTTCATGCACTTCTACGACGCCGCGCCGATGCCGGAGCACGGCTCGCCGATCAAGGACATCGAGATCAAGAAGGGCATCTTCGGCCAGCGCCGCGTCGAGATCACGCGGCCGTTCCAGCGCTCGAGCCCGGAGGCGTGGGCGGCGCGGAAGCGGGTCCGCATCGGCATCCCGCGCGTCCTCAACATCTACTCGACGGCGCCGTTCCTCCGGACGTACCTCGAGGCGCTCGGCATCCCGAAGCAGAACGTCGTCTTCTCCGACGAGACGACGGAAGAGATGTGGGTCGAGGGTGGCAAGTACGGCTCGATCGACCCGTGCTACCCGAGCAAGGTCGCGCAGGCGCACATCCACAACCTGATCTTCCACCAGCACACGGCGAAGAAGCCGCTCAAGTACATCTTCTTCCCGATCCTCACCCACGTGACGAACTTCGTCGCGGACACGATGGACAACGCGAGCTGCCCCATCGTCGCCGGCGCGCCCGACGTCATGAAGGCGGCCTTCACGAAGGAGGTCGACTTCTTCGCGACGCGCGGCATCGAGTTCCTCGATCCCGCGCTCTCGTTCGTGGAGCCGAACCTGATGGCGAAGCGGCTCTTCGACACGTGGGGGTCGCGCCTCGGCATCACCGAGGACGAGAACGACCACGCCTGCCGCGAGGCGTGGCGCGCGCTCACGATCTTCGAGAACGACGTGCAGGAGAAGGGCCGCGCGATCCTCGAGACGGTGGAGGCGGAGGACCGCGTCGCGATCCTCATGATCGGGCGCCCGTACCACTCCGACCCGGGCCTCAACCACGGCATCCCGGAGGAGTTCCAGGTCCTCGGCTACCCGATCCTGTCGGTGCGCTCGATCCCGAAGACGCGCGAGTACCTCGACAAGTACTTCAAGGAGGAGCTCGAGTCGGGGCAGATGAAGACGCCGCTCGAGCTGAACCACGTCTGGCCGGAGAACTACTCCGTCAACAGCGCGCAGAAGGTCTGGGGCTCCGTCTTCGCGGCGCACCACCCGAACGTGGTCGTCCTCGACCTCTCGTCGTTCAAGTGCGGTCACGACGCGCCGATCTACGGCCTCATCGACTCGATCATCGAGAAGTCGAAGACGCCGTACGCCGCGCTCCACGACATCGACGCGAACAAGCCGTCGGGGTCGATCAAGATCCGCGTGAAGACGTACGCGCACGCGCTCAAGCTGCACGAGGAGCGCTTGCAGGATGCATCGAAGCGCCGCCACGAGCTCGAGCACCGCCTCGACGAGAAGCGCCTCGAGCTCCTCGAGCTGAAGGGCGCGCAGCTCGAGGCGCGGCGCGTCCAGGACGCCGCTCTCCGTGCCCAGATCGAAGCCCTCCGCGAGAGGGTGCGCGCCTACAAGCCCAAGACGTTCACGATGGACGGCCCGGCCGACGCCGAGGCCAAGAACATGGTGAAGCTGGGCAAGAAGAACAAAGACGGCAGCATCACACGCGTCGCCGTCGTCGATTCCGCTTCCGCTGCTGAGTGATTGAGGAGATGACCATGAACGATACGACCTTCAACGGCATCAACGGCAAGAAGAGCCTCAAGATCGCGGGGCAGGACCTCGACCTCGACGCGGAGATCGCGAAGTTCGAGGCGGAGGAGCGGAAGCGCCTCGGGCTCGACCAGAAGACCGAGCAGTGGCTCGACGACATGGTCGACCTCCAGTTCACGCGCAAGGAGCGCGACAACGTCACGCTCCTCATCGGCGGCCTCACGCTCGCGCACGACTACCTGATCGAGGGCGGCCTCAAGGGCGTCGGCTACAACGTGCAGATGCTGAACGTGCCGGACACGGCGGCGTTCCAGGCGGGCAAGGAGTTCGGCAACCGCGGCCAGTGCAACCCGACCTACTTCACGGTCGGCAACCTGGTTCAGTACCTCATCAAGCTCCGCGACAAGGGGATGTCGAGCGAGGAGATCGTCAAGAACTACGCGTTCCTCACCGCGGGCGCGTGCGGTCCCTGCCGCTTCGGCATGTACGTCACGGAGTACCGGAAGGCGCTGCGCGACGCGGGCTTCGACGGCTTCCGCGTGCTCCTCTTCCAGCAGACCGGCGGCATCAAGCAGGCGACCGGCGACGAGCTCGGCCTCGAGCTGAACGGCACGTTCTTCTGGGCGATCCTGAAGGGCATGTTCGTCGGCGACGTGCTGAACGCCTACGGCTATCGCGTGCGTCCCTACGAGAAGGTGAAGGGCGACGCGAACAAGAAGATCCAGGAGTGCAAGGACCTCCTTTACAAGGCGCTCGAGGACAAGACGAACATCCTCGTCGCGCTCTCCAAGTGCAAGCCGATCCTCCGCAGCATCGAGGTCGACAAGACGATGGTGAAGCCGAAGGTCTCCATCATCGGCGAGTTCTGGGCGATGACGACGGAGGGCGACGGCAACTACCAGCTCCAGGAGTTCCTCGAGGCGGAGGGCGCGGAGTGTGACATCCAGCTCGTCGCGGCCTGGATGCTCTACATGCTGTGGGAGGTCCGGAACGACACCGCCGACCGCGCGGACCTCCGCGAGTGGGACACGGCGAAGTACGGCCTCGGCGGCGGCGGGCCGTTCCAGGTCTTCCAGAAGCTCGCGATCAGCCACCTCGGCGACAAGGCGGTGAAGGGCATCTTCCAGGTGTTCGCGCACATGGTCGGCCTCTACGGCTACAAGTTCGCGAGTATGGAGGAGGTCGCGGAGGTCGCGCACGACTACTACAACAACGATCTCCGCGGCGGCGAGGGGCACATGGAGGTCGGCAAGCTGATCGTCAACGTGCTCCACCAGAAGTGCCACATGACGCTGAGCGTGAAGCCGTTCGGCTGCATGCCGAGCGCGGGCGTCTCCGACGGCGTGCAGACGGCGATCACGGAGAAGTTCCCCGGCACCATCTTCTGCCCGGTCGAGACGAGCGGCGACGGCCGCGTGAACTTCTACTCGCGCGTGCAGATGTACCTCTTCAAGGCGAAGCAGGCCGCGCAGGCGGAGTACGAGCGCGCGCTCACGGAGCAGGGCGTCACGCGCGAGCAGGTCGCCGCGTTCCTCGACGCGAACCCGAAGTTCCGGAGCCCGTTCTACAAGGCGAAGCACGTCTACTGCGGTAACAACGCCGACATCGTCGCGGCGGTCGCCCCGTACATCCTGAAGACGCGCACGCAGCGCTGGAAGGACCGCCTCGCGAACGCGGTGACGGGCACGAAGAAGGTGGTGCAAGAGACCCCGCACCTCGCGGTCAGCCTCGTCGAGGGCGTGAAGCAAGCCCCCGCCTTCGCCGAGCGCCTCAAGGAGGACATCACGATCGTGCGCGAGATCCGCGCGCTGAAGAAGCAGCAGAAGAAGAACCCGGTCGACACGCTCGACGCCGCGGCGGAGGAGTAGCTCGCAACGACACCCACCCGGGGCGGCAGCGACGTGCGCTCCGCCCACGGGCTGGGTTGTGGACTCGGGAGGGAGCCTTTGGCGGGGCGGGGGCGGTGCTAGGATGGCTGGGTGAGCGCGCGTATCAACCTCGCGGATCCGGCGTTCGAGCCGACGGGGGAGCAGCTTCAGGAGCTGTCGCGGCGGGCGTTCGCGCACGTCGCCGCGGAGCGCAAGGCGCAGCTCACGGCGACGCGCGAACGAATTCGCGCAGGCCGTGCAGCGTTGCGAAAGAGGCTCGCCGAAGAGCGCGCTCGGGGCGGTCAGGGCGCTTGAGCGACTTCGGAACGCCTGTCCTCCTCGTCATCGGTGGTCCCAACGGCTCTGGCAAGACGACGATCACGGTGCGCCTGCGCGCCGATCATTGGAGCGAGGGCGTCGAGTACTTGAATCCCGACGACATCGCACAGACGCGCTTCGGCGACTGGAACTCCGAGAGCGCCGTGCTCGAGGCGGCAAAGTGGACGACCGCACGTCGCGAGGAGCTCCTCGCGAAGCGCGAGAGCATCGCGTTCGAGACCGTGATGTCGGCCGACGACAAGATTTCGTTCATCCGTCGCGCGATCTCCACATCCGACGTGCTCACGAAGAACACGCGCACGAAGTAGTCGATGATCAACCTGGCGGCGGCGATCGAGCTCGCTGATCGTGTCTACATCTACGACAACTCCGTGAACGACGCGGAAGCGGCGCTCTGCGCGCGCACGCAGGACGGTGCGCTACGGAAGATCTATCGGGAGCTGCCGGAGTGGATCTCTGATGCCGTCGTCGATTTGCCGAAGCATGTGGGGTTCGTCGACGGGCGCGGGGCTACGTGAGGTCGGGGTCGTCGTCGTCGGGGGCGATGGCGCGGCAGAGGGGGCACTGCGTGATGGCGTGGGGGGCGTCGCGGCGGTGGAGGTCCAGGACGGCGCGGGAGACCTCGGCGAGGGCGCGGCGGACGGCGCGGCGTTCGCCCTTGATGCGTGCGATCTGCAAGGAGTCGTAGGCCGTCGTCTGGTGGCGCATCCACGCGATGACCGCCGCCTCCGCGCGCTCCTCCACCGGGATGCGCTTCGTGCGCGCGACGGTGCCGCTGCCTACCGGCGTCGCGTGCGCCGCGACGCGACGCGCGAGCTCCAACGCGAGCGGGTGCCACTCCTTCGAGAAGCGGAGGAACGCGAGCACGGCCTCGCCGAACTCGACGACGTAACCCGCCTCGTCGCGCTCGCGGCGCGCGGTGGCCTGGGCGCGCGTTCGGGCGTACTCCGGCGTCTCGCGCTGGCTCGCGACCTCCGCCCGTGCGCGCTCGATGTTCGCGTGCGGCGCCCAGAGGCCCTTCGAGAAGACCTTGCGGCCCTTCTTCTCGAGGACCGCCCACGAAGGGCCGGCGAGCTTCACCTTGCGCGTGATCGCGGCGTCGCCGGGCGGGAGGCACGCCCAGCCGTCGGGCGGTGAGAGCCTCTCTCCGTTGGGGGAGAGGAAGACGTGTGGGTCGGCGGTCGGCGCGAGGACGAGCGAGTCGGGCATCGCGTGTCAGCGGCGGAACGCGAGGAGCGTGAGGACCATGCCGCCGGCGCCGAGGACGGCGATGAGGCCGGCGGGCATGAGCTTCTTCGTCTGGCGGTACGCGTTGCCGAATCGGCCGGTGAGCGCGAGCGAGACCGCGAAGCCGAGCGCGAGGCCCGTCGTCGTGGCCGCGCCGCCGACGAGCGCGCCCGCCGCGACGAGCGCGGCGCCGGAGATGCTGCCGGCGATGATCGACGCTTTGCTCTTCGCCTTCACGAACCCGAGGACGCCGCCGGCGATCGTGACCACTCCGAAGCCGACGAGATAGACGCGGACGAGATCGAGCATCGGAGGCATCCTACGCGATAGCGACGCGCTACGCTGTCGCGTGTGAGCACGGAGTGGGCGCGCGTTTGCCACGAGGCCGCGATGAGCGCGGGCGCGGACGCGGAGGCAGGCGCGGACCCGGGCGCGGGCGCGGAGGTGGCTGCGGCGCTCGAGGCGCGTGTCGCGAGCGATCCGAACGACGTCGAGGCGCGGGTGAAGCTCGTCGGCTGCTACTTCTTGGCGTCGCTGTGGCCGGACAAGCAGGGCGTGCGCGGCGAGCACCTCGCGTGGCTCGCGCGGAATCGGCCGGACGTCGGCCTCGGCGGGTACGGGACGCTCATCGCCGAGCTCGCGCCCGAGCAGCACGCCGTCGCCCTCGCGGCGTGGCGTGACGTGGCGCTTGGACCCGACGTCGACCTCGCGACGCTGCACAACGCCGCTTCGTTCATCGGGTTCGAGCACCCCGAAGAGGCGGCGGAGCTCTACCGCCGCGCGAGCGCGCGCGAACCGGCGGCGTACGAATGGCGGAAGCGGCGCGCGCAGAGGCTGCTCGCCGCCGCGCGACGCGATGACGCGGAGCGCCCCGAGGTGCTCGCCGCGGAGGCGGTCGAGGAGCTCCGCACCGCGCTGGCGCTCACGGACGTGGACTGGATCGCGCTCGGGCTGCGCATCGACTTGCTCGAGGCGCTGCAGCTCGCGGAGCGGTGGGACGAGCTCGCGGAGACCGCGCGGCGTGTGCTCGCGGACAACGAGACGTGCCGGCGGACGTTCCAGTACGGCAACGCGATCCACGACGCCCACCTCGCGCTCGGGTGGTGCGCGTACGTCGGCGGCGACTTCGCCGGCGGCGCGGCGTGCCTGCGCCGCGCCGGGAAGACGCCCGGCTCGCCGCAGCTCGACAGCTTCGGGCCCGACTTCGAGCTCGCGCGCGCCCTCCTCGCCGCGGGGGAGCGCGAGGCCGTCCTCGACTACATCGAAGACTGCAAGCGCTTCTGGAAAGGCGAAGAGGCGTGGCTGATGCGCTGCTACGAGCTCGTCGCGGCGGGGGGCGACGAAGCTCCCCGATTGACGGTGGAGCGTCAGTCGCGCGCGAGCCAGGCGGCGAAGTCGAACGGCGGCGCGGCCGGCGCCACGACCTTCTTCGTCTCGATCCACGTCGCGAGCGCGGGGCGGCCGCTCGAGGCGTCCTCGTCGTCGAGGTCGCCGATGCCCGTCTTGCCTTGCGAGAGCTTCACGAAGAAGTCCTCCATGCTCGTCGCGACCGTGCGCGCGTCGCCTTCGGAGTCGAGGAGCACCACCGCGCGCGGCGCGTCCTTCGCGCCGGTGTCGAGGAGGGCGAGGAGCGAGCCGTCGGGGAGGTGGAGGAACACGTAGCCCGCGCGCTGCAGCTTCGCCGCCTTCGCGTCGTTCCACTCCTTCGGGATCTCTCCGAGCTTCAGCGCGTCGAAGTAGCCGACCACGCCGTGGTCCTGCGTCGCGAGCCAGTCCGCGAACGTCGCGAGGACGCCGGGGACCGAGTGACCGTCGGGGCACTTCGAGAGATCGATGTGGTAGCTGCTCATGGCTGCATCCTTTCAACCTTCCGCGCGCCGAACAAGCCGGAACATCCCGGCGGCGCGGGTGTCAGCGCGCGAGATGCCCTATCGCGCGCCTCGTGACTCGCGGAGTCGGCTGCCGCTGCTGCTCGAGCGCGCGCGCGCGCGGACGCCGTGCGCCGTGGCGTGGGACGAGATGGTCGGGGACGACGTCGCGCGGCTCTGCTGCGTGTGCAGCAAGACCGTGTACGACGTGTCCGCGATGGACGCCGGCGAGGTGGACGCGCTCCTCGACGCGGAGGACGGGACGGGCACGGTCTGTGTCCGGCGACGGGACGGGCGCATCATGAAGGAGGAGTGCGGTCCGGGCGCGGCGCGGCGGCATGCGCGGCGCGCGACGATCGTGGTCGTCGCGGCGTTCGCCGCGGTGCTCGGCGTCGGCGCCGCGATCGAGCGCGCGACGGTCCCGGCGCTGACGATGGAGGAGCCGGAGCGCGAGAGCGTGGAGGAGCGGTTCGAGCCGCTCGAGCGCAAGAGCCCGAGCGCCGCCGCCGTCGCGATCGACACGAGCGACACGATCGACACGAGCGAGTGCGAGGCGCTGAAGGCGATGGTCTGGGGCGACGTCGGCGAGGTGCGCTGCGTCGGGCTCGAGGACCCGGCCTTCGGGACCGCCTCCCGCACCGCGCGCGTCGTCGCCGAGCAGCGGCGTGACGCGGTGCTCGGCGGGAGCGTGCGCCTCGTCTCCTGGCGGCCCGGCCGTTTTTCGGTACAACGTCCGGAGCGGTGAAGGTCCAGTACGTCTCCGACGTCCACATCGAGTTCCACGCGGACGAGGGCGAGTCTTTCGTGGAGTCGCTCGAGCCCGATGGGATCGACGTGCTCGTGCTCGCGGGCGACGTCGCGGTGGGTCGCGGCATCGGGCCCGCGCTCGATCGCTTCTGCCGGCGGTACGCGGACGCGCGCGTGCTGTACGTCCACGGCAATCACGAGTTCTACGGCACGACGCGCGAAGACGTCGTCGCGATCACGCGCGAGGCGTGCGCGCGGAACCCGAACCTCGCCTGGCTCGACGGCGACGTCGTGACGATCGGCGGCGTTCGGTTCCTCGGCGCGCCGATGTGGTTCAAGAAGCCGGCCGGCGTCCGCCGCCTCGCCGCCGCGATGAACGACTTCAGCCAGATCGAGCGCTTCGACACGTGGGTCTACGAGGAGAACGCTCGCGCGCTCGCCTTCTTCGACCGCGAGCTCGCGCGCGGCGACTTCGTCGTCACCCACTACCTCCCCGCCGAGGTGAGCGTCGCGCCGCGCTGGAAGGGCAGCGCGCTCAACCCGTTCTTCCTCTGCGACGTCGAGGCGCTCATCCGCGCGCGCGAGCCCGCGTGCTGGGTGCACGGCCACACGCACGACACGGTGGACGCCGTCGTCGGCGCGACGCGCGTGCTCGCGAACCCGTTCGGGTACGTCCGCTTCGAGCTCAACCCGCGGTTCGTCGATCGGGCCGTCGTCGAGATCGACTAGCTGTCGTCGTCGTTGCGGCACCTCGAGGCGCTGCACGCCTTCGAGCGGCACGTCGCGATCGCTTCGTAGAGCGCCGCCGCCGCCGGAGCGGGCTCCGTGCACGCCGAGCAGCTGCCGCCGGAGCTGGAGCCGCACGTCTGACGGCAGTCGTAGTAGGGCTTGCACTCCGCGTCGTCGGTGCACGCCTTGATCGTCGTCGCGCAGGCGCCGCCCGGCGCGATCGCGGCCTGGCGGCAGACCGTGCACTCGCTGAGGCAGCAGAGCTGGAGAGACGGCGCGTTCGTGAACGTGACGTCGCCCTCCTTCGTCGTGGTGGGGACACACTTCGCGTCGGTCGGATCCGCCTCCGGCACCTTCTCGAGCCGCATCGTCGTCGTCCCGTAGTCGGCGACCGCGCGACAGGGCGCGTCGGGGACCGGCTCGCCGGACGAGCAGGCCGCCCCCGCGGTGGGCGCCCGGTGCACGGTGCCGCCGGAGCACTTGACGCTCGCGGGATCGAGCGCGCACGCGCACTGGCACGCGCGCGTGTCGGTGAAGTCCGGCGCCGGCGAATACGATCGCTGTTCACGCCACGGCGCCGCGCAGCTCCCCGACGTGGACACGTAGCAGGCGGAGCCGGTGGTGGCGGCGACGGCCGGAGCGTCGCCGCCGCTGCAGGTGCTCGAAGGCTGCGCGGTGGGACGGCACACGTGCACCTCGAGGTCGACGCGCGGCGGCTGCTTCGTCGTGGTCGGCGTGCCCGAAGGCGGACACACCGAGGTCGCGTCCGCCGCCTGCGGCACGGCCGTGACCTGCGCGTGCGTCGCGGTCGCCGGCCGCGCGACGCGCGGGCAGCCGAGGATGACGTTCGTGAAGGGGCTCGACCCCACCTTCGTCGTGCACGTGTCGTCCGAGTAGAAGCTGAGCGCCGGGGTGACGCACTTGATCGAGTCGGCCGAGCCCGTCGCTGCGCCGCACGCGCACGAGCCCGTCGCGCACTCGAAGGTGTCGTTCGCGACGTCGCCGAAGCCGATTTGCCCCGAGGCTTCGTAGCCGCTCGGGCACGCGGGAACGGCGCCGGGCGATCCGCGGACGACGGCGACGACCTGCGCGCCGCTCGGGGGCGCCGGAACGCAGCCCGGGACGCCGGTGTCTCCGGACGAGCCGCCGCTCGTGCTCCCGTCCGGATCGACGACCGGCGAGGTCCCGCCGTCGGCCGCGATCCCGGACACGAGGTCGTCGGGATCGAGGAACGCGTGGCATGCCACGACCGCGGCCGCGAACGCGAGGCCCGCGGCGAGGGCGAGCGGTGAGCGAGATCGTTTCATCGCGTGCTCCGCGCGTGGCGCTCCGCCGGCGGCGGCGTCGCGAAATAGAGGAGGGTCCCGACCCCGGCCGCGACGAGGCCCACCGCGAGGAAGACGTCCGCGATGACCATCGTGCGCGCGACGTCGTCGCGATCGGAGGTCGTGCAGCCATGGCCGCACGAGCTCTCGTAGCTGCCATAGTCGAGGTTCGCCTTGATGCCGAAGGCGGTGAACCCGAGGAGGCCCACCGCCCCGACGCCCCAGCCGATGAGCGATCCGGTCGGGAACTTGCTCAAGGGCGAGCCGGACTTCGTCGGCTCGCTCGCGGTGCCGTCGGCGTCGAGCTTCACCGACACGACGCGTCCGCGCTCGCCGACCGCGGCGACGACGGTCTGCTCGACGTCACGCGCGCCCGGACGCGAGACCTTCACGCGATGGCTCCCGGGGTCGACGTCGATCGGCTTGTTGTCCGCGCTCGCGGGCTTCCCGTCGATCGTGATCGTCGCGCCGGCGACGTCCTTGCCGCTCGCGTCGACGACGCGGAGCGCGATCGAGGGGAGCTTCTTCTTCACGTCCTCGAGCCACTCCGCGCAGTAGGTCGGCACCGGCGGCGGGCACGCGGGATCGGCGCACACGAGGAACTGCTCGCGCGCCTCGAGCAGCTTGCCCTGATCGCGGAGCTCCTGGCCCTTCGGAGCGGCGTCCATACATTTCTTTTTGTCGGCGGCTTCCGCTGATCCCGCGAATGCGAGCAGCGCGGCGACGACGAGTGACGCTCGCCTCACGGACAGATCTCCTTGAACACGGTCCTCCCCGCGGCGTCCTTCTGCGGGACGATGCGGCAAGTCGGGGGCTTCGCGCTCGCGGGGGGCTTCGGCTTCGCCGCGACGGGCGGCGGCGGAGCAGGTGATGGCGCGGGCGGCTCCGCCGGCTCGGGCGCGGGCTCGGGCTCGGGTACGGGCTCGGGCGGAGGCGGGGGCGGGGCCGTCACCGGCGTCGTGACCGCGATCGGCGGCTCGATCGACGGCGGCGCGCTCGGCGCCGCGTTCGCCTTTGGCGTCGAGGTGCGCGCGGCGATCACGGCGATGATGAGCACGAGCCCGATCAGCGCGAAGCCTCCGAGCACCGCGCCGCCGACGAGCATCACCTTGCGCGAGGGAACGCCCGCGAGCAGACCCGGCGGGAGGACGTCTCGCTCCGTCGAGATGCCGGTGTCGCTCTTCACCGTCTCGGCGGCGGAGTGCGGGCCGAGGATCGCGGTGCCTCCGGCGGCGGGCATGGTCGTGCTCGCCGCGATCGCGGCGACGTCGCGGACGCTCGACGCCATCTCCGGCGCCGCGGTCCGGCACCAGCGGTGGAGATCGGCGAGCTTCTCGTCGCGGCTCGCGAGGTCCTTCGCGATCGCGCTGCGGACCCAACCTCCGACGTCGCGCGGGCTCGCCGGCGCGATCGCGTGCTCGAGCGCGACCGCCATCTCGCTCGCGGTCGCGAAGCGGTCGTTGGGATCGCGGGCGAGCGCGCGCAGGACCACGTCGTCGATCGCGCCTGGCAGCGAAGCGACGAGGCCGCTCGGCGGCGGCACCTTCAGGTTCAAGAGCGCGTGGAGGCGCTCGGCGCCGTTGGCTCCGTTGATGAGGCGTTTGCCGACGAGCGCCTCCCAGAGCACGATGCCGGCGGCGAACACGTCGGCGCGCGCGGTGAGGGCCTCGCCGATCGCCTGCTCCGGCGCCATGTACGCCTGCTTGCCCTTCGTGACGCCCTCGCTCGTCGCGTGCACCTGCCCGACCGCCTTCGCGATGCCGAAGTCCGCGATCTTCGCGAGGCCGTCGGCGCTCACGAGGATGTTCTGCGGAGAGACGTCGCGATGGACGAGGTGCAGCGGCTGGCCGTCGTCGCCTCGCGTCTCGTGCGCGGCGTGGAGGCCGTTCAGCGTGGCGACGACGATCGCGCTCGCGATCGCGGGTGGGGTCGACAGGCCCTGGCCCTGCGCGGCGCGGAGGATCGAGGCGAGCGAGCCGCCGTGCACGTACTCCATCACGAGGAGGAGCTCGCCCGGCTCCTCGAGGACGTCGAGCGTCAGCACGACGTTGGGGTGGCTGAGGCCCGACGTGATGCGCGCCTCGTCGAGGAACATCGAGATGAACTCGGGATCCTTCGCGAACTGCGGATGCATCCGCTTGATCGCGACGGTCTTGCCGAAGCCCGCCGGTCCGGACATGCGGCCGAGGTAGACGCTCGCCATGCCGCCGGCCGCGAGCTCACGGCCGACGACGTAGCGCCCTATCCGGATGGGCTCGGACATGACCGCCCGCGATCGTATCACCACGTGATCGCGGTGGTTCAGCGCAGAAAATGAAGAAGGCGCCGCTGTCGGTGCGCGTGGGCTACGAGGCTTCGCGCGTGACGACGACGCGATCGATGACCACCGGCGACATCGGGCGATCGCCCGAGTCGCGCGGCGTCGTCGCGATCGCGTGGACGATCGAGGTCGGCGCGCAGACGCCGAAGATCGTGTAGTTCCCGTCGAGGCCCGGGACCGCCGCGTCGGTGATGAAGAACTGGGCGCCGTTGGTGTCCTTGCCGCGGTTCGCCATGCAGAGGAGGCCCGCTCGATCGTGCTTCGCGCCCGGCCAGATCTCGTCGGGGATGACGTAGCCGGGCTCGCCGGTCCCGTTCCCGTTCCGGTCGCCGCCTTGGATCATGAAGCCCTTGATGACGCGGTGGAAGGTCGTGCCGTCGTAGTAGGGCTCCTTCATCCACGCGCGCCCCGCCTTGAAGGGGCGCGTCCCGTTCGCGAGGCCGATGAAGTTCGCGACCGTGTTCGGGGCTTTGTCCTCCCAGAGGTCGCACGTGATGCGCCCCGCGCTCGTGTCGATCGTCGCGACGAGGCGGCCGGCGCCGGGGAGCGACGCGGTCGCTTCTTCGATCGTGTAGCTGCCGCGCAGCGGATCGTTGCCGTCGGGCGGCTGTTCGACGAGCCCGCCGTCGAGCGCGGCGGCGCGGCGCTGCGCGACCTCCTGCCGGATGCGCGCGCGCTCCTCTTCGCTCGGTCCCGCCGGCGCGACCTCGACCGGGCCGGCGTCGACGTACACGATCTCGTTCGACTGCGGAGGCAGCCCCGGCGGAACGGGGACACACGCAAAGAAGAGCAGCAGTGAAGCGACCAGGACGCGCATCGGGGCGCGTAGTATGCCCCCTCGACGACTCGCTGCGGAAGCGAATCAGAAGTAGCAGGCCGCGGCGCGGTTCGAGCCCGGGTCCTTGAACTCGGCGCTATCGGCGAACGCGAGCGCGATGCCGCTGCGCGAGCCGCCCTTGTTCAGGCTGTCGAGCCACAGCGCGAAGCCCGCCGCGTCGGGCTCGCGATCGAAGAAGCTGCGGTAGAGGCTCGTGACGTAGTCCTCGTTCGTGAGCTGCTCGCGCGACGCGATGAACTCGGGCGACTGGAGGATCTGCTTCAGCACGCCGAGCCGCGACTCGCCCGCCTGGATGATGCCGACCCAGTGCTGGAGGCCGCCCGGATCGGGATCGCGCTGCAGCGCGATGAAGTACGACGCCTTCACCGAGTCCGTGTCCGTCAGGCACGCGATCGCCGGCTTCTTCGCCGGGCTCGCCGGGGTGTTCCCGGGCGTTTGCGTTTGCGTCTGCGCCGGCGTCGACGGCGTGATCACGGGCGCGACGCCGTCGTTGCCGTTCGCCGGCTGATCGGTCGGCGTCGGATCGCTCGGGTCGTCGTCGTCGTTCTGCACCGCGCCGTTGCCGCGGACCTTCGTACCCGACGGATCCTCCACCGCGCAGCCAGCCGCGAACACGGCGACGAAGACGAGCCAACCGAAGCGCATGATGTCCCCCGACGTTGCAGCCGCCGTACCGGCGCGCGCCTCCGTCCGGAATCTGAAATTGCCGCTATTTCCAGTGAGACTGCGCCGGATCGTCGTCGATCCGCAGGCGGGCGCGACCCACACCACGCGTCGTGGAGGCTTGCGCAGGCGCTTGCGCGAAGCGAGGGGCCGCGGGCGATCCGCTTCACGGTTGCGCAACGCCGTCCTCCGCGAGCCAGGTGCGCGGGACGACGTTCGTGAGGCAATGGACCGTGCGCGGGGAGAGCGCGGAGGACTCGTGCGCGCGCAGCGGCTTCGCCGGGGTGCCCTCGGCGATCCCCTCCGTCGCGCGCCACGCCGGGCGCATGCCGGGCGCGAGCGTCCTCAAGCCGCTCTGCAGCACGCCGATGATGAACGTGTGCCCCGCGACGCGCGCGCCGAGGCCGTCGGCGAGGCAGCGCGCGAAGTCGTGACCGGCGTCGCCGCCGAACGCCTCGCACGTGCGCAGCCAGAGGAGCGAGCCTCCGTCCGGGAGCAGGCGCTCGCGGATCGACGCGAACGCGCGCGCGTGCGCGCCTTCGAACGTGGCGCGATCGAGCCGATCGTCGCCCGCGAGCACGCGGCCCCATTTGCCGTGGCCCCAGTACTGGACCTCGGCGATCGAGCGCGAAGGCTCGTACGACGCGATCCACGCGAGCGCGTCGGCCCAGCTCGTCGCCCCGTACGCGGCGTCGTGGCGATCGAGCCGATGGTAGAGCCGCGCGCCCGCCGCCCACGCGGTCGAGAGGCCGACGCCCCAGCGCGTGCACGTGCGGTCGTAGACGATGAGCCGGAGCGCCGTCACTCCGTGATCGTGCCACCGAGGACCGCGCGCGCGAAGTCGGTCGCCTCGCGCGCGCGGAGGAGGCCGCCGTGATCGACGCCGCCGACGACCTGGTAGTCGGCGCAGCGCTCGTAGCGCGCGGAGTCGTCGAAGATGAAGCGGTCCTTCGCGCCCTTCATGCAGTGCTTCACCGGGCCGCCGGCGGGCTGCGCGAGCTCGGCCTTCATGAGCGCCTTCGTCCAGACGTCGCGCCCCGACCGACCCCGCACCGTGAACTTGGAGCGCGCCGTCCAGCTCACGCGATCGAGCTCCGTCAGCTCGTGGTCGTCCATCCAGATCGGGTCGTCGCTGAACCACGACTCGCCGACGGCGAAGGGGACACCTTGGTGCGGCGTCGCGAGGAAGAGCACCTCGCCGATCTTCGCCTTCGCGCCGGGGAAGAACGCGAGATACGAGCGCGTGATGAGGCCGCCCATGCTGTGGGCGACGACGTCGACCTTGTCGGCGCCCGTCGCGCGGAGGATGTCGTCGATCGCGGCGGCGAGGTCCTTCGTGAAGTCGTGCGTGACGCCGCGATCGTACGAGTCCGAGTCCGGCACGAGCTGCCCGTTCGAGCCGATGCGGCCCGGTCCGGCGGTGAAGGACTTCGGCGCGTCGCTGCCGCGCGTGACGTAGTAGTCGAACGCGAAGAGCCACTCGCGGCGCGGGATGCTGCGCGCCGCCCAGTCCGCGTGATCGCCGGTGCCGATCGAGCGACGCGCGTCCCATCGCTCGCCGGGCGCGGTGAGCGCGGCGAAGATCGCGTCGCCGTCGCCGTTGTGGCCGTTGTGGCCGTGGATGAAGACGACCGGGCGCGCGGCGCACGGCGCCCGCGGGCAGGGGAGCGCCTCCGTCGCGGCGCTCTCCGTCGTCGCGCTCTCGTCCTCGTCCTCGGTCGCGGCGGAGCATCCGGCCGCCGCGATCGCGACGGCGAGCCAGGGGATCGAGCGAAGAAACACCGGCGGGGCTTACCACTTTCTGAAATGCGCGCTCGTCTCCGTCCGATCTTCCATGACCGCGCGAGCTTTCCAGCCAGCGCGGACGTGCGAGGATGCGCGGGATGGGCGCGCTCCTGCTCCTCCTCACCGTGCTCCTTCACGGCGTCACGTTCGTCGCTCTCCGCTGGCTCGTCGCGCGCCGCGCCGGCGTTCGCGGGATGAAGCCGGTGCTCGCGATCGACCACGCGCCGTGGTCCGCGGTGTCGCTCGCGCGCCGCGTGCTCTTCACGGCGGTCGGACCGTTCGGCTGTTACCTCGTCACCGCGCTGCTGCTCACGTTCGGCTTGCTGCTGACCGGGGAGACGCGCATCGACGAGACGAGCATGCGCGTGCGCGTCGCGGCGGCGAGCCCGGCCGCGGCGGCGGGGTTTCGCGACGGCGACCAGATCCTCCGCGTCGACGGCGCGCCCGTTCATGACTGGGACACGCTGAAGCGCGAGGTGGCGGCGCGTCCCGAGACGCCGGTCCTCGTCGCGGTGCGACGCGGCGAAGAGGAGCTCACGCTCACGCCGACGCCGAGCGCGGCGGGCAAGATCGGCGTCGGGCCTTGGGTCGAGACGCGCCCGGTCGGGATCGGCTCGGCCCTCGCGCGCGGCGTGGTGGAGCCGTTCGCCGTCGTCCGGTCGACGGTCATCGGGTGGGGTCGCGTCGTGCGCGGGAGCGAGCACGAGCTCTCCGGTCCGATCGGGATCGCCGCCGGGACGAGCCAGGCGTATCGTGCGGGCGCGGGTGCGGCGCTCCGTCTGCTCGGCGGTCTCAGCGCGTACGGCCTCGTCGTGCCCTTCGTCGTCGCGCTCGTGTTCTTCCCGCGCTCGCGCCGGCGCTGACGCGTTCGTGTCAGGGGCAGCAGCAGCGATTGCAGGCCTCCTTGATGCCGGTGGCGACGTAGCCGTAGGTGTACATGCACGTGTCTTCCTCCCAGTAGCAGCCGTTGCAGTCGTTGCATGTGGAGCCGCCGCTGCTGCTGCTGCCGCCGTTCTCGATCGCCGCGACGCCGGACACGCAGTCCATCCGCTCGACCTCGAGGAGCTGCGCGGACGTCCATCCTTGCTGGACGCACGCGTCCTTGCACGAGGCTTGGTTCTCCGCGCTCTCGGCGCCCTTGCATCGCAGGTAGTAGACGCACGCGCTGTCGCAGGTGCCGGACGCGCTGGACTGCGTCCCCGCGTCGGTGTCCGCGGGCTCGCTCGACTCGCACGCGAGCATCGCCAAGATCGAGAGGACGAAGAGGATGCGCATACCTCAGTGTGCCGAGCACCGAAGGCTCGCCCCAATGGTGTATTCGCTTGGGAGGTGACGCCGCGGGCTACTCGCAGGTCGAGCTCGCCGCGTCTTCGCACGTGCCGTTCACGCACGACAGCATCGGGGCGCACTCGATGCCGCTCGTGCAGGCCTCGCCCTTCTGGACGTAGGGCTTGCACGTGCCTGGGCCGGGGATGCCGTCCGCGCAGTAGGAGGCTTTGCAGATGTCCTCGTCGGCGAAGGAGCACGTCTCACCGACGTTCTTGATCGCCTTCGGCGCGCACTCGAGCGAGGAGAAGTCGCACCGGAGGGGGGCTTTGCACTCCTGACCGCCGTACGCGATCGTGCAGCCGCCGCCGACGTCCACGCCGTCCGTGCACACGCCGGCGACGCACCTCGTATTGACGTCGCAGAAGGGGGTCGAGAGAGAGCTGCACGTGCCGCCTCGCGGGATCGGCCCCGCGCACTTCCCGTCGATGCAGAAGAGCCCGAGCCGGCATGACATGAGGCTCTCGCAGTCGTCGCCGAGCTTGCCTCCCGGCGCGCATGTGCCGCACGCGGTGGTCGTGGCCCCGTTGCACGCGCCGTTCTTGCATTGCGAGGCGCTGATGCATGGGGCGCCGTCCTCGAGGGACCCGGGGGGCTGACACTCCGGACTGAGCAGCGCGGCGAGGGCGCCGTCGCAGGTGGTCAGCGTCTGGAGCTTGGTCACGCACGCGTCGACGTCTCCTTGCGTCCGCAGCGGGAGGCCGTCGAGCGATCCGGCGGGCATCGCGTCGTACGAAGCGCGGCACGCCGCCTGGTCTGCGTAGAGGCTCGGGTAGCACCGAACCTGGTAGGTGCAGTACGCGTCGAAGTAGGACCCGTAGTCGACGTTCGTGCCGCCGGAGGACGAGGACGAGGACGACGAAGAGGAGGAGGAGGACGACGACGACGAGGACGAGGACGACGAAGAGGAGGACGACGTGGAGGTCGAAGTCGAAGACGAAGACGACGAAGAGGAGGAGGTGGACGACGTGGCAGCGTCCGGCGGATCCGCGCAGCGCGTCTCCGGCCCGCACGTGGAGGAGGGATCGTCGCCGGAGCCGGAGCCACCACCCGTGCAAGCCAACCATACACTCGCCGCGACGAAGATCACGACGCCCAGCCCAGCACGCCCCTGCACGACGGCGACGCTATCATCACCGCCACACCCCGTACAGGCGAGGCGCCGAGGCGCTCCGCGGCTCCGCGGCGCTGAGGCGCGCTCAGCGGCTCCGCCGGCGAGGAGGCGCTTGGCTCTTCGACGGCCCGCCGAGGACCGCCGGCTCGATCGGGCGCGTCGCGAGGAACTCGATGAACGCGAGCGTGCGCAGCGGCTGGTTCCGTCGCGCCGGGTGGACGGCGAAGATCGGCTCGCTCGGCGGCCGGAAGGCGCTCAGGACCTCCACGACCTCGCCGGCGGCGAGCGCGACCTCCGCCATGTAGCTCGGGACCTGGGCGACGCCGAGCCCGGCGCGGACCGCGGCCACGAGCGCCTCGCCGTCGTCGATGCTCATGCGCGGCTCCGGATGCAGCGTGAGCACGTGGCCGCGCTCGGCGAAGGTCCACGGCCGCGGCGTCCCGCTCGACGGGCGACGGAAGAGTACGGCGGGAAGAGCGATCGCGTCCGCCGGCGTCGCGATCCGACGGCGACGCGCGAGCGTCGGAGGCGCGACGGTGACGATCTGCTGCGTGCCGATCCGCCGCGCCGCGAACGACGAGTCCGGGAGGCCGCCGATCCGGATCGCGACGTCGATCCCCTCCTCGACGATGTTGACGAAGCGGTCCGTGAGCAAGAGATCGGGCTTCACGTCGGGGTGCTTCGCGACGAAGTCCACGAGCGCCGGCACGAGATAGAGCTTCCCCAACGTCGAGGCGATCGTGACGCGCAGGCGCCCGCGTGCGGCCGCGCGCCGGCTCGTGATCATGCTCCGCGCGTTTTCGAGCTCGTCGAGCACCTTGCGGCACTGCTCGAAGAACAGCTCGCCGTCCTCGGTCATCGCCACGTGGCGTGTGGTGCGCGTGAGCAGTCGTAGCCCGAGCTCACCCTCGAGCCGCGTGAGCGTCTTGCCGACACCCGACGGCGTGACGCCGAGCGCGCGCGCCGCCCGCGTCAAGCTCCCGTGCTCGACGACGCGGACGAACGTCTGGATCCCGCTGGTCAGGTCCACGCCCGGAGTATTGTGGACAAACTGTCCGCAGTCTAGTGCCCGCGCTCGGTCTTATCGTGGGACCGTTCTCGGCCCATCTTCTTGCTCATGGTCGCAGGGAGACAGGACGTGCCGAGACGAACGAAGATCGACGGCGCGCGAGCCATGACGCGTCGTCGTGGTGTCGTGCTCGCCGCGCTCCTCCTCCCCGCCGCGTGCGTGTCGGGAGAGCCGGCTCTTCAACACGCGGACCCGGGCGGCTCCACGATCGTGGGCGACGCGTCCATCGTGGGCGATGCGTCGATTGTGGGTGATGCGTCGATTGTGGGTGATGCGTCCATCGTGAGCGATGCGTCGATCGTGGAGGACGCGTCCGCGCGCGTTCGTGGCCTCGATCGCTCCTTCGGCGACGCGGGGCTCGTCGTCACGAAGCTGGGGCCCGGCGACGCCGACGTGCGCGCGATGGTGGTGCAGCCCGATCGGAGGATCCTCGTCGTGGGAGATGCGGTGGGGCCGCGGGGCCTGCGCGTCGCGCTGGTCCGCTACGAGCCCGACGGCGCGCTCGACGAGTCGTTCGGCGATCGAGGTGTGGTCCGAACGGCGTTCGGCGCGAGCGCGGAGGGGCTCGCCGTCGCGCTGCAGGACGACGGAAAGATCGTGGTGGCAGGGGCGTCGCACGGCGCGCCGACGGGCACGGACGTCTTCGTCGCGCGCTACACGGCGGGCGGAGATCTCGATCCTTCGTTCGGGCCGAGCGGCGACGGGCGCGTGTTCACCTCCTTCGGGGGTCCGGTCGATCGCGCGCACGCCGTGGTCGTCCAGCCGGACGGCAAGATCGTCGTCGCGGGGTCCTCCTTCGCCGACGCGACCGGCCTGGACTTCGCGCTCGCTCGCTACCGCGCCGACGGAGCGCTCGACGACGGCTTCGGAGTCGATGGAAAGGTGATGACCGACGTTGTCGGTGGAGCCGGGAGGGACGCAATCTACGGAATGGCGCTTCACTCCGTCGACGGCGAGCTTCGGATCGTCGTGGTCGGGACCGACGGCGGACCGGTCGTGGCTCGTTATCTCCCGGACGGCCGCGTCGACGAGAGCTTCGGCGACGCCGGCTTCGTGCGAGGCCTCTTCGACGCGGCGAGCGGAGCCTTCAACGCCGTCGCCGTGGCGGCGGACGGCGCGCTCGTCGTGACCGGTCACGCGCAGGGCGACGTCGCGGCGGCGCGCATCGACGCGCGCGGGGCGCCCGATCCGCGCTTCGGCGAGGGCGGGACGAAGCGCGTCGCGATCCGCGCGGCGGAGGAGGCAGAGGAGGGGATGGGGACGGGCCTGGGGCTCCTCGCGGACGGTCGCGTCGTCGTCGGCGGGTTCGCGCGCGCCGGCGAGGGGGCGCGCCGGCAGTTCGCGCTCCTCTGCCTCGACGCGGCCGGCGCGCTCGATCCGACGTTCGGCGCCGGCGGGATCGTGCTCACGCCGATGGCAGGATCGGCGCACGGGCTCGCGCGCGCGCTCGCGCTCCAGCCCGCCGCCACCCCCGGCGAGACGCGGGTGGTGCTCGCCGGCTCCGCGCTCGCGGACTCCTCCGCCTTCGCGCTCGCGCGCTACGAGCCGTGAGCGACCACCGCGACGACGCGAGGCTCCGACTTCGTGTGCTCGCCGGTGTCGCCCTGCTCCGCGCGAAGGCGTGAGCCCCTCCGTCGAGGGGGACGAGACACGCCGCGTGGCTCGGCGGCCACGGCGCGGGCGCGGCTCGCTCTGGTTTTTCCGTGTTCTCGTCGCGGCACGGGCCGTGAAAGGTGCTCCGGTCGATGAAGCGTCTCGTGTTCTCGACCCTGCTCCTCGCCTCCGCGTTCGCGTGCGCCTCCTCGGCGAAGGAGGAGCCGGTCACGGTCACGGCGGAGCCCACCCCGATCCTCGAGCTCGACGAGGCGACGCCGAGCTCGCTGAGCGAACCCGAGGCGCCGGCGCGCGTGGAGCCGGTCGTCGATCCGGTCGCGGATCGGCTGCCGACCGGCGCGTTCGCGGATGTCCGCGCGTTCTGCGCCGCGCAGGAGAAGCTCGTCGCGCCGCGGATCGCCGAGGCGAACGCGAGCTGGATCCAGAACGGCATGGGTGCGCTGAACGCGAAGCCGGCCTGCAACGAGCTCCCCGAGGCGCTCGCCGGCGCGATGACCGATCCGTTCCTCGATCTCAAGGCGGTCCGCGTCGAGATCGGCGGCGGAACGGAGGTCTACCTCCTCGTCCTCGGCACGTCGGGCTGGGAGGCTGTCCGCACTCCGTTCCTCAACGCGTTCGACGACGATCCCGGCTGCGGCTCGATCGAGCGCGAGGTCGCGATCAAGGACGTCCACGAGGACGGCGACCGTGTCGTCGTGACGATCGAGTCGGGCCGCGGCTACTACAAGGACGACGACGACTACGGTGAGCTCACGCTCGCCTCCGCGCGGTCGTGCCGCGCGGGCGCCGCGTGCGCGCAGGCGGAGGTCGTCGAGGCGAAGGCCGTCGCGCATCACGGCGAGGGAGAGCCCGACCGGACGCGCACGTTCACGACGACGTACTCGATCGACGCGAAGGGCGCCGTCGTCCCCGCGGCGAAGTTCGACGAGACGGCGCTATGACGTCGCCCCCGCCATCCGGCGGACGGCCTCTTCGAGGATCGCGCGCGTCGTCGCGAAGTTGAGGCGCGCGAAGCCCTCGCCGTTGGTCCCGAACGGCGGGCCGGGCGAGAGCGCGACGCGGGCGCGCTCGAGGAACACCTTCGCGGGATCGGCGCCGAGCCCGAGCGCGCGGCAGTCGAGCCACGCGAGGTAGCCCGCCGCCGGCGGCGTGTAGCGCACGCGCGGGAGGTGCTCCCCGAGGAGCTCCCCGAGCAGCGCGCGGTTCCGATCGAGGATGCGCCTCGTCTCCGCGAGCCATGGGTCGCCGTGCTCGAAGGCCGCGCGCGCGGCGACGATGCCGAGGTGGCCGGCGTGGTACGGCAGCTCCACCGGCAGCCGCCCCACCACCGCGCGGGCGCGATCGTGGCAGGCGACGATCACCGAGGCCTTCAGGCCGGCGAGGTTGAACGTCTTCGACGCCGACGTGAGGACGACGCTGACGCTCGGATCGACGAGCGGGAAGGGGACGTGCTCGTGCGGGGCGTGCGTCAGCGGCGCGTGGATCTCGTCGCTGACGACGAGCACGTCGTGGGCGCGGGCGAGCGCGGCGATCGCCTCGAGCTCCGCGCGCGTGTGCACCGTCCCGGACGGGTTGTGGGGCGAGCAGAGGACGTGCACCTTCGCGCCGCTCGCGTAGGCGCGCGCGATCGCTTCGAGGTCGAGGCGGCCGTTCGCGATCGGCGCCTCGACGACGGTGCGCCCGTAGCGCCGGATCGTCCACGCGAACGGCATGTACACCGGCGGATCGATGACGACGCCGTCGCCCGGCTCCGTCGTGACGAGGAGGAGCTCGGTGAGCGCGGTGACGACGTCGGGCGCGACCTTCACGTCGGCGGGATCGACCTCCCAGCCCCAGCGCGCCTTCGCCCACGGCGCGAAGGCGGCCCCGAGCCCGCGCGGATCGGCGTAGCCCGCGTCGTCGGCGTCGATCGCGGCGTGGAGCACGCGCTTGATCGGGTCCGCGAGCGGATAGTCCATCTCCGCGACCCACAGCGGGAGCACGTCGTCGGGGTACACCTTCCACTTCGCGCTCTGCCGAACGCGCAGCGCGGCCTCGCTCACATCGTCGAACGGATGGTTCAAGCGCTCTTCCTGGCCTCCGCCACGAGCCCGCATCGTACGTGCTGAGCTGGACGGTGCAACCGTTCGTGTCCCAGCGACGTAGTCGCTCCTCGTGACCTTCGATCCGCTCCAGCGCAAGGTGGTCGGGCGCGCGGCGCTCCTCATGGCGATCGGCATGTTCACCGGCATCTGGAGCGGCATCGCGCTCGCCGGCAAGGTGAAGGTCGACGTCCCGCACCTCGCGCTCGCGGCGCACTTGAACGCGCTGTTCGGCTGCTTCTGGCTCGTCGCGATCGCGTGGACGTTGCCGATGCTCTCGTACGACGCGAAGGCGAAGGAGCGGCTCGCGAACGGCGCGCTCCTGCCGACCTACGGCAACTGGCTCGTCACCCTCGTCGCGTCGTTCGTCGGCGAGCGAGGGATCGAGTTCCAGGGCAGGCTCGGCAACGACGTCATCGCCGCGCTCTTGCTCGCCGTCGTCGTGCTCCCCGCGCTCGTCGTCAGCGCCGCGTGGGCGAACGGGTTCCGGCGCCCCGCGGCGTAGCTGCGTCAAGCCGGCGTCTTGGCGCAGCGGAAGCCGCCTTCGGCGAAGCGGTAGTGCGGATCGAACGAGATGCGGGCGTACGTGCGGAGCGCGCGCGCGTCGTACATGAAGGAGCCGCCGCGCATGACGTGGCCGGCGCCCTTCTTTCCTTGCGGCGAGGGCGCGAGCTTCGGGTTCATGCTCGGGCCGTTCTCGTAGAAGTCCTCGTCGAAGAGGTCCTCGCACCACTCCCAGACGTTGCCCGCGAGATCGAGGCAGCCGTACGGCGACGCGCCCTCCGGGTACGCGCCGACGATGGTCGTGCCCTCGCGGACGCGCGCGAAGTTCGCGTGACTCGGCTTCGGCTCCGCCCGTCCCCACGGGTAGCGCCGGCCGTCGGTGCCGCGCGCCGCCTTCTCCCACTCCGCCTCGGCCGGGAGCCTTTGCCCCGCCCACTTCGCGTACGCGCGCGCGTCGTACCAGGACACGTAGACGACGGGGTGGCGGTCGTCGCCGCGCGCCGGCCTCCCGTTGCGCCAGTGCGCGAGGAAGCGCTTCGCCCCCGCGTCGGTCGGGCGGTACTGCGTCGTCTCGAGGAAGACGAGGAACTGCGCGTTCGTGACGGGGGTGCGATCTATGTAAAATGCATCGATATGGATCTCGCGCCGCGCGGGGCCCATCGCGAAGTTGCCGCCCGGCACGAGGACCATCTCGCGGCCGCCGGTCTCGCGCAGGGTGGTGGGGAGCGGGACCGACGACGAGACCGCGGTCGCGGTCATGCGCTCCGACGCCGGCGGCGGCAGCGCGTCGAGGAGGCGCTCGCGGAACGCGGCGCACGAGGCGGGGCGCTTCGTCGGATCCTTCGAGAGCGCCTCGAGGATGAGCTTCTCGAGCGGAGGCGGGACGTCGGGGCGGAGCTTGCCGGGAGGACGCGGCACGTTGGTGACGTGCGCCATCATCACGCTGAAGTGCGTGCCGTCGAACGGCGGGCGCCCGGCGACGAGCTCGTAGAGCGTGACGCCGAGCGAATAGATGTCGGAGCGATGATCGGCGAGGCTCGGCGTCTTCACCTGCTCCGGCGACATGTAGCGGCACGTCCCGAGCAGCGCGCCGCTCACGGTGTAGGTCGTGCCTTCGAGGACCTTCGCGATCCCGAAGTCGGCGATCTTCGGGCGGAGCCGGGCGCCGTCCTTCCGCACGAGGACGTTGTCCGGCTTGAGGTCGCGGTGGACGACGCCGTTCGCGTGCGCGTCGTCCATCGCGAGCAGCACGTCGCCCATGATCGTGCGGACCTCGTCGTAGGGCATCTTCCCGCGCCAGCGCGCGAGGTGTTGCGCGAGGTTCTCGCCCTCGACGAGCTCCATCACGATCGCGAGGACGTGCTCGTGCTCGATGAAGTCGTAGACCGCGACCGCGCCGGGGTGGCTCCACGTCCGGAGCACGCGCGCCTCGCGCACGAAGCGGTTCCGCACCTCCGGATCGCCGGCGAGGTTCAGGTGGAGGCACTTGACCGCGACGTCGCGGCCGAGCGCCATGTCGCGCGCCTTGTAGACGACGCCCATCCCGCCTTCGCCGAGCACCGACTCGATCCGGTACACGCCGATCGTGGTGCCCTCCGGGATGCGCATCGGCGGCAGGCTCGTCGCGGGCGGCGGCGACAGCGGCGCCGCGAGCTCGGTCGACGCAAACTGCGTGTCGCTCGAGCGCGCGACGACGGGCGCGGCCGAGGCGGCGGGCGCGGCCGGCGTCATCGCGAAGCCGCAATGATGACAAAAGCGCGCATCCGGCGCCGCGAGCGCCTGACCGCACGAAGGGCACGCGCCGTCCGCCATCGTCCACGCGCATTCTACTGCTAAGGTCCCGGCCGTGAAGCTCCTGTCCGCGCTCGCGCTCGCGTTCGTCGCCGTTGGCTGCTCCGACGGCGGGACGAGCGGCGCGCCGGTCGCGTCTTCATCGTCGTCGTCCACGTCGTCATCGTCGTCTTCATCGACGTCGTCGTCGTCGTCGAGCGGCGGCGAGCCGGACGATCCGCTCCTCACGGCGCGGCCGTACGAGCGCACGGTGCCGGCGAGCTACGACGCGAGCAAGCCGGCGCCGCTCGTCATGCTGCTCCACGGCTACACGAGCAACGCGAAGGACCAAGACGCCTACTTCGGCATCAGCGCGCTCGCGGAGACGAAGGGCTTCCTCGTCGCCCTGCCGAACGGCACGAAGGACGCCGCCGGCAACCCGTTCTGGGCCGCGACGGACGCATGCTGCAACTTCGTGAACGCCGCCGTCGACGACGTCGCCTACTTGCGCGCGGTCCTCGCCGACATGAAGCTGCGCTACGCGGTCGATCCGAAGCGCGTCTACGTCGTCGGCCACTCGAACGGCGGCTTCATGAGCCATCGCCTCGCGTGCGAGCTCGCCGGCGAGATCGCGGCGATCGTGAGCCTCGCCGGCGGCCAGTTCGCCGACGCGACGAAGTGCACGCCGTCCGCGCCGGTCGCGGTGCTGCAGGTCCACGGCGATCAAGACGAGACCGTCACCTACGAAGGCGGCGTCTTCTTTGGCAAGTCGTACCCGAGCGCGAAGCAGACGGTCGCGACGTGGGCGGCGAAGAACGGCTGCAGCCCCACGCTCGAGCCGGCGCGCGACGCCCTCGACCTCGAGCGCACCCTCGCCGGCGCGGAGACCACCGTCGCCCGCCACGCCTGCACGACCGGCGCGGCCGAGCTCTGGACGATCGCCGGCGGCAAGCACGTCCCCACCTTCGCGCAGCCGGCGTGGGCCGAGGCCGTCTACTCCTTCCTCGACGCCCACCCGAAGCCCTGACTTCAGGGGATCCGGCGCGCCGTCATCTTGCCGGTGCCGGCGCCGAGATCGACCGGCGGGATCGGCGCGCCCTCCGTCGTGGCGCCGGCGACGATGCGATCGGCGGTGAGGGTGCCGCTCGCGCGGACGACGCCGTCCGGGCCCGGCGCGAAGCGGGCGGTGAGGACGAGCCCCTCCGCCGTGACCGGCGGCTGCTCCACCGCCATCGTCGCCGGCGCGGTGAGCACGCCCGTGCCTTCGCCGTCGTCGGCGGCGCAGCCCGCGGCGACGAACGAGAAGCCGATCGGCGGGGTCGGGTTCGGGGCGAAGTCGGTGTGCTCCTCGACGTCGTTCGCGATCTCGGACGGGAGCGCGCACGCCGGCGCGGGCAGGAGGCGGCACACCGTGTCGGCGCTGCACGCGGTCGGGCAGGTCAGGTCCGTCCGGCGATCGCCGCTCGTGAAGCGGCCGGTCAGCGCGCCGTTCGTCGGATCGATCGTGAGGTCGGCGAAGATCTGGATCTGGAGGCCGACCGGCCGCTCGACGTCGAAGAGCATGAAGTAGCGGCCGCTCTCGAGCCGGGTCGCGCCGCCGGTGCACTTCACGCCGTAGGAGAAGGGGATCTTCACGCGCCGGTTCGAGGTGCGCCCCATCCGCGAGCGGAGGCCGGGCTCGACGAGGAGGAGGAGCTTCGGGCCGACCGGCATCGTGCGCGCGGGCGTGAGGACGACGGCGGTGCGGTCGGGCGTGAGCTCCGTGCGCGTGTTGAAGTCCGTCGTCGGATCGTGGCGGAGGAGGACGTCGAGCTGGGTCTGTGGATCGGCGTCCTCGTCGGCGAGGTTCCCCTCCGCGTCGGTCACGTCGTGCACGATCGCGAGGCGCAGCGTCGCCGGATCGATCTCCGTGCCGAAGCGGATCACGAGCGGCGCGCGCGAGTCCTCCAGCACACCCGTCTCGCCGCCCTCGATGACCGGCTCCGGCGGGGCCTCGTAGCGCTCGCACGCGATCGCGGCGACGAAGAGGAGGGGGAGGGTTCGGGGCAGCATCAGAAGAAGAAGCTCGCGCGGGTCTGGAAGAGGAAGCTCCGCACCGCGTCGCCGTTGGCGTCTTGCAGCGCGCTGCCGGGGAGGAGCATCGCGCCCTCCACGTCGGCCGCGAAATGTTCGTAGAGGCGGTATTGGAGCCGGAGATCGAATTCGGTGCCGTAATAACGGCCCGGGCGGCCGCCGGCGTAATTGACGAGGTCGTCGTCGATGCGGGCTCCGTCGCGGCGCTGGAGCGACGCGATCGGATCGACGACGCGCGCCGGCGCCCACGCGAAGAGGACGCCGCCGCGGATCAACATGTCCTTGATCGGATGAAGGTCGACCTGCGGGAAGAGCGCGGCGGCGTTGGTGAACGAGCCGCGCGTGGCGACCTGATCGACGGGGAGGGAGGGCGCGTTCAGATTACGAAGTAGCGCGATGCCCGACGCGGCGGCGCGCGCGCTCTGATAAGCGAGGACGTGCTCGAAGAGGAGGAGCCCGACCCGGGAGTCTTGCGCAAATCGGAATTGCGTGAGCGCGGTGTTGACGTTGGGGTCGGCGTCGCCGGAGGCATAATCGCCTTCGAGATAAAGCGAATAGAACGGGCGGTCGTAGCGCACGACCGCGCGCGCGCCGAGCTGGTGGATGTCCTGCTTCACCGCGGGATCGTTCGTCACGACGCGGTAGGCCGCACCGACCTCGCGTGTCGCGCCGGTGAGGAAGGTCGCCTCGATCCCGGCGTGGAGGTCGCTCCCGAGCTTCGACATCAGCCGCCCGCCGATCGCGGAGACGCCCGTGTCGTTGTCCTTGCTCCAGCGGTACGCGTGGTAGAGCTGCGCCTCGAAGTCGCCGCCGATGCGATGGGTCGGCTCGAGCCAGCGCAGCGCCGTGATCCAGCCGTGGAGGTCGTCGGCGTAGCGCTGCGGGTTGTCGCCCGAGAGGCGGTCGTACGCGAGGATGAGGAAGCCGCCGCGCCCCTCGCTCGCGTCGCGCTCCGCCGGCGGCTTGAACGCCTCGAGCGGCTTCGTCGCGAAGAGGACGCGGTCGGCGCTGTTGCCGCGGCGCGCGAAGCCGAAGCGGTTCTTGCGCCCGTCGCCGTCGTTGACCACGACCGAGGCGCCCTCCGTGAACGGCTGCCGCCCGATGCGGAAGAGGCCGATCGGCGTGAGCACGTCGCCGTAGAGCCGGCGCACGAACACCGGATCGGCGCTGCAGAGGCCGTAGCGATAGCTGTCCGGGCTCGTCGGCGAGTCGCCGGGCCGGAGCGCGACGCAGGGGCCGGCCGCGTTCGGGTTGATCGTCGCGACGTCGGCGCCGCTCGTCGTCGGCACGGTGTCGGCGCGCGTGCCGTTGTCGCCCCACAAGACGCCGTCGAGGACGTCGGTCGACGTGACGATGCGGACCTTGTCCTCCCAGTCGAGGCCGGCGTCGAGGCGGAGGCGATGCTCCACCACCCCGTAGTTCCGGTCGCGCGCGCTCGCGAGATCGAGCGGCCTCACGACTGCGGCGTTGGCGCGGTATTCGACCCCACCCTTGAAGCCGACGGACGAGCTGATCGGCAGGCGCGCCGGCGGGCTCACCGGATCGGCGTCCGACCACGGCTCCGCCGCGCCCGCGCGCGACGTATGAGCGAAGAGCGCGAGCACGACCGCCCCGGCGAGTCTCTTCACCGCCCGCAGGATCTCCGTAGGCTCGCGGATGCGCAAGCGTCTTCGTGCTAGCGTGCGCGCGTGCGCTTCGGCGGTGCGGCTCTCTTTCTCCTCGGTCTCGTCGCGCTCGTCGTCTGCACCCTGAACGGGTGCGGCACGTTCTTCACGTGGAACGGGCGCAACCCGATCGCGTCGGTGCCGCTCCCGGACGGGCAGACGCACCACTCCTTCACGCCGTGGGGAGGCCGCCGCTACACGCTCGCGGTCCAGGCCGTGTTCGATCCCGCCCACGTCGCCGACCGCGACGGCATGGCGGCGGTGGAGGCTCGGATGTCGCTCGTCGTCCGGGTGAAGGACAAGGCGGGGACCACGCTCGCGGAGACGGTGGGCTGGCTCGATCCGAACGAGCGCCCCAACGTGTTCTACTCGCGCCCGCTCCACGCGCCGGCCCGCGTCGCCGCGCGCGAGATCGCGGTCGAGCGCTTGACCGGACCGTTCCTCGTCGCGTCGGACACGCCGCTCGACGTCGACGTCGATCTCGGGCCCGATCGGGTCGGACGTCATCCGCTGCTCGAGCGTCGCCTCGTCATCCACGACGACGCGCTCCCGCCGGCGATCCGGAACGCCGCGATCGGCGCCGTCGTCGCGTCGCTCTCCACCGCCGCGGGCTTCGTCCTCCTTCTCCTCGGCTGGTGGCGCGGACGACGGCGCCGGAAACGAAGTGGCGTTCCCCGCGAGAGCGTCGTCTAATGCGGCCAATGTCCATCTTGCGTACGAGCCGCGCGACCGTGTTCGCGCTCTCGCTCGGAGTCGCGCTCGGGGCGGCATATCTGCCCGGGGAGGGCGAGGCTCACGCCCAACGGAACCGTCCGCTCACGAAGAAAGAGCGCCAGAAGAGGAAGCAAGAGCAGGAAGAGGCCGCGAAGAAGAAGAAGGAGCAGGAGCGCAAGGAAGCGGAGGCCGCGGCCGCGGCGGAGGAAGAAGAGAAGAAGAAGGCAGCGGCCGCCGCCGCGGCGACGCCCGCGCCGGCGGAGCCGCAGCCCGCGCCGGGGGAGTGGGACGACACGGTCGAGGCCGAGAAGGCGATCTACGTCCAGGCCGATCTCGGCTACACGCGGCCGGACCTCGCCACGATCGACGTGTCGTCGATGGCCTTCGACAACAGCGCGTCGAACGGCGTCCTGCTCGGCCTCGCCGCGGGCTACCGCAAGAAGGACCTGTCGATCGGCCTTCGCTACCGCATCTACGACGCGTCCGACTTCACGCTCTGGTCCTTCGCGGTCGCGGCGAGCTACGCGCTCAAGTACCGCCCCGTCACGCCGATCTTCAGCGCGCACCTCGGCTACGTGTTCGACCAGAGCATCGAGCCGAGCGTCATCCGCTCCTCGCTCCCCGAAGGGACCGTCCTCCCGCCCGACGTCGACGTGAAGGGCCTCCTCCTCGGCGGCGAGGGCAGCGCGAATTACTGGGTCACGAAGTGGTTCCGCGTCGGCGCGTTCCTCGGCCTCGACTTCATGTTCCTCTCGCGCGCGAAGGCGCCGCGCCCGCAGTCGATCTTCGGTCCCTCGCCCGAGGTCGACGAGCTCCCGCTCTACAAGGAGGGCGGCTTCGGCATCGGAGTCACGCTGAACCTCGGCCTCCGTGGCTCGTTCGACCTCGGCATCGAGTAAGCTCCAGCCATGCCTGCGGGCGATCCGGACGTCGGTTGGTGACGGCGGTGACGGATCGACGCGGACGCGCGATCGTGCGAAGATCCTCCGGAGTGGTTCACGAAGACAACGTGCTGCGCGCGCTGACGGACGACGGCGCGTTCCGCGTCATCGCCGCCGACACGACCGCGACCGTACGCGGCGCGATCGAGGCGCAGCGCCCCGAGGGCGCCGAGCTCACGCGGGTGTTCGCGGACCTCCTCACCGGCGCCGTCCTCGTCCGCGAGAGCATGGCGCCGGAGTACCGCCTCCAGGCGATCCTGCAGGGCAACGATCGCCGCGCGCGCATGGTCGCGGACACGCACCCCGACGGCGCGACGCGCGGGCTCCTCCAGATCGGCGGCGCCAAGACGATGGCCTTCGATCAGGGCGTCCTCCAGATCGCGCGCACGCTCCACAACGGCGCGCTCCATCAGGGCGTCGTCGAGGTGCCGCAGGACAACCCCACCATCTCGGGCGCGCTCATGGCGTACATGCAGGCGTCGGAGCAGGTGGCGACGGTCATCGCGGTCGGCGCCTACGTCGCGGCGGGCGAGGTCGTCGCGGCGGGCGGCTACATGGTGCAGCTCCTCCCCGAGGTCGCGGAGGGCCCGCTCATGGTGATGACCGAGCGCCTCCGCGACTTCGAGGACATCGTCCCGCTCCTCGCGCGCGGCGCGGCCTCCCCGGCGGCGCTCCTCGCGGAGACCCTCTACGGCATGCCGTACACGAAGGTCGGCGATCGCCCGGTCTCCTTCGGCTGCAACTGCTCCCCCGAGCGCCTGATGGGCAGCCTCGCCTCGCTTCCACGCGCCGACATCCAGTCCCTCCTCGACGGCGGCCGCACCCTCGACATCGAATGCGACTACTGCCGCAAGACCTACAAATTCACCGTCGACCAGCTCAAGTCGCTCCTGGCCCCGGCAAACTGATCCTGCCGTGATTATGCGCTGATGATGTGCGCGAGGACGGCGATGCCGGTGGTTGCGGTCGCGAGGATCGCGAGGGTGCGGGCGTCGCGCATGCGGTGCAGCGTGCCGTTGGTCCAGCGGTCGTGGTGGCCGGCGGCGATGTCCTTTCGCGCGAAGAGAGGCATCTCGCGGTAGACGTCGCGGCCCTCGTAGACGGCGGGTTCGACGATGACGTCTCCCGCCGCGATGTAGATGCGCGGGCCGATGCGGCCGAGCGAGGCGCCGGTGGGGCTCTCGACGAGGCCGTCGTTCCGGAGCGTCGCGCTCTGCCAGTTGCGGAGGCGCGTCGCGTACGGGCGCGCGAGGAGGACCTTCGACACCGCGAGGGAGAGCGCGCCGATGGCGACGAGGAAGACGAGGGCGCCGACGTTGTTCGGCTCGAGGAGCCGCTTGGGACGGAAGACCGAGCCGCTCGTCTCCGTCTTCCGGAACGCGACCGTCGGACGCCCGACGTAGTCGACGGCGATGAACGCGCCCGTCTCGCGGTCGCGTCGCAGCTCGAACGTCTTCGCGCCGCCGGGGAGCGGGATCGTGGTGCACGAGCAGGCGGCGTCGGGGCGCCGCCACACGACGCGGACCTGCTCGTAGACCGACGGTCCTCCGCGGCTCGTTCGGAGCTCGGCCTCGATCTCGAGGTTCGAGCCGACTTCGACCTCTCGCTCGGCGTGCGCCGGATCGGTGAGCTCGCCGAGCGGGACCTCGACGAGCGTGCCCTTGCACGGCTCCATCGCGTGACGAACCACGCTCCGGACGATGAAGATGCCGGCGGCGAGCACGGCAGCGAGCGCGAAGAGGACGAGGGCTCGCGTCAGTCGGTACGTTTTGGCCACCGGCTCTTGGACGCATGAGCGGAGCGAACGTTTCCGTACGGGCAAGAAGATCTGGGAAATGGGCGCGATTTCGAAGGTTTGCGAGGCAATGCACAACCGCGTCTCAACGTGGGGGCAGTGAGTGCATCATCTTACAGCGGTGCTAGAGCGAGGGCGTCATGGGGATCCTCGCCCGCGCTTCGCTTCTCCTGCTCCTCGGAGCCGCCGCCTGCAGCCCCGCGTCCGAGGACGCCGCGGCGAGCACGGGGGACCTCACGAGCCTCACCGCGCGTTCGCGCAAGCTCGAGTTCGCGGGCTACGTGTACGTCGAGGACGGGATGAGCGACGTCCAGATCCTCCTCACCGTGAAGCAGCAGACGCAGTCGGCGTTCGGCGCGCTCCAGGCCGCGAACGTCGGCGTCAAGTCGCGCGAGCTCGCGAACGTCGATCCGGCGACCTTCCTCAAGGTGCCGGTCGAGGTCGTCGACAAGAACGCGCCCGAGGGCTCCGTCCCGCGCCACATGATCCGCGTCGCGTACACGTACAGCGACGAGGCGATCGTCCCCGTCACGCTCGCCGATCGCTCCGCGCTGTCGCTCGCGCTCCTCGGGACGAACTACCAGTCGCAGTCCGCGAAGATCCTCCCCGAGTGCACGAAGAACGACACGCTCGCGCACGAGTTCCAGAACTCGGTCTGGTACGTGTTCGACCCGCAGGTCGCCTCGTGCGCCCCCGCGATGGCGGACGAGCAGAAGAAGATCGACGCCGATCGCGCCGGCCTCGACGAGACCCAGATCCCGGCGAGCGAGCTGACGCGCCTCTACATTCCGACGACGGTGAAGCTCTCGCCGACCGACGAGGCGCAGGCGACGAAGTATCCGGAATACGACCTCCTCTATTCGGGAATGGGCGTCGAGTCCGGCAAGCTCGTCATCGGCATGGTCAACGGCCTGATGGCGGACTGGGCCGCGGGCGAGACGCACGAGCTCTACGAGGACGCCGGTTATCCGATGTGGTTCGGCGGCATGCGCGAGGTGTTCATCGCGCGCCCCGGCTTCGAGCTCGTCAAGGTGGAAGGCGTCGAAAAGCCCCTCGACTACGAGGTCGCCGGCGTCCCGATCCACTTCAATACGTGGAAGGACCTCATGGCCTTCGAGCTCGACAAGGTGAATCCGCCCGGCATGGGCGGGCTCGCGCGCGACGAGGTCCGGAAGGTCATCGCCGATACGCTGTCGCTCAAGTGGGTCGTCTTCGAGGCCCCCGTCACCGTGCGGATGAACGGCGAGAGCTACCCGCTCACGATCAAGCTCCAGACCTATTTCGGCTCCGACACCGATCAGACGCCGCACAAGCGCGCGATCAAGACGAGCGACATCATGGTCTATAATGGGCATTCCTACATCGGATATGGCCCGCTCGATCCGAGCCGCTTCACGCCCGAAGACTTCCCCGGCAGCTACCAGGTCCTGCACATCAACGGCTGCGTCTCGTACAATTATTACAACAAGGATTACGTCCCGCTGAAGGTCGGGGGTACGAAGTCCCTCGACATCGTCACGAACGGCCTCCAGAGCTGGGTGACCGAGAGCGGGCAGGCGACAGGCCGTTACGTCGGCGCGTTCATCGACGGCCACATGAACAGCTACAAGGACATCCTCGTGAAGTCGCAGTTCACGTATTACGGCTACGAGTGGGGCATGGACGCGCTCCGCGTCGTCGACGGCGAGCTCGACAACACGTACGACCCCGCGACCAAGCCGATCGCGATCGCGAACGGGCACCCCGCGCCCGAGCCGCCGCCGGTCACCGAGCCGCCGCCCGTGAACCAGCAGGTCGCGCACTGACGCGTCGCGCACGCGGCTCGCGTCGCGCGCGGCTCACGTCATGTAGAGCCCGCCGTTGACCTGCACGGTCTGGCCGGTCACGTACGGGTTTCGCACGATCGCGAGGACGACGTCGGCCACCTCGTCGGGGGTGCCGAAGCGGCCGACCGGGATCTTCGCCGGCTGAGCGGCGGGGTTGCCGGCGAGCATCTCCGTCTCGATCAGCGCGGGCGCGACCGCGTTCGAGGTGATGCCCTCCTTCGCGAGGAGGGAGGCGTAGCTGTGCATCAGGCCTTCGAGGCCGGCCTTCGAGGCGGCGTAGTGCGGGCCGACGATGCCGCCGACGCGGACGGCGGTCGACGAGAGGAAGACGAGCCGGCCCCAGCGCTGGGTCCGCATCGCGGGGAGCACCGCCGAGGTCACGATGAACGGGGCGCGGAGGTTGGCGGAGAAGGTCTTGTCCCAGGTCGCGAGCTGGACCTGCTCGAGCGGGAGCGCGCGCGCGATCCCGGCGTTGTTCACGAGGATCTCCACCGGCCCGAACGTGCGGCGGACGTCCTCGACCATCGCCGCGACCTCGTCGGGATCGGTGACGTCCGCGCGGACGACCATCGCCTCGCCGCCGAAGGCGCCGATCTCCTCGACGACGCCCTCCGCCTCCTGCTCGTGCACGCGATGGTTCACCGCGACGCGCGCCCCCGCACGCGCGAGCGCGAGCGCGATGCTCCGCCCGATCCCGCGGCTCGCCCCGGTGACGAGCGCGACCCGCCGCTGTAGCGAGTGTGTCACGTCGCGGTGCCTACCAGCATGCCCGTTGCTCCAGCGAGTGTGTCACGTCGCGGTGCCTACCAGCATGTCGTGCACGCCGGGCTCGGCGAGCGTCGCGAACGCGTGCTCGGCGCCGCACGCGCGCAGCGCTGCGCAGGTGAAGCCGCCGGTCGCGACCGCGACGCACTCGGCCGCGAGGCCCTTCGCCGCCGCGACGTCCTTCGGAGTGTCGCCGATGACGACGACGCGGCACTCGGCGAGCGGTCGCCCGAGCCGCGCGGCGCCGCGCTCCGCCCCCGCGCGCAAGAGCTCCGTGCGGTCCTCGGCGTCGCAGCCGAAGCCGCCGAACGCGAACGCGTCGCCGAGCGCCGCGCGCACGAGCTTCGCGTACGCGCCGCGCTTGATGTTCCCGGTGCCGAGGCCGATCGCGAGGTGCCGGTGATCGCCGAGCGACCTCACGAGCGCCGCGACCCCGGGCAGCACGAGATACCCCTCCGAACGCGGCAGCTCCTCTTCGAGCAGACCGACATACGTCTCCAGGAAGTGCTCGATGTCTTGATCGCTCACTACCCCTCGAAGGGGCCCCAGAAGCGGCCGCTTCAGCGGGCGCGAAGCGCCCCGAGCGCTCCGCGCGAGGGCCGTGTCTGGGGTGGGGGTGTCGGGGGCGAAGCCCCCGACGTTGAACGCGTAGCGTGCGATCGCGCGGTCGGTCATGCCGGCGAAGGAGAAGCCGTCGAAGACGTTGGGGACGCCATGGATCCGCGCGGCCTCCGCCATCGCGCGGCGGCCGGCGCCGCCGGTGCTCACGAGGGTGCCGTCGAGATCGAAGAGGAGGACCGTGGGCCTCTGCTGCATCGGGGTCGCTTACGGTAGCATCGCTCGTCATGCCTTACCTCTTCGAGACCGAAGAGCACGCGCTCCTCCGCGAAAACGCGCGCCGGTTCGCGGCGAAGCACATCGAGCCCCACGCGCACGCCTGGGAAGAGGCGAACGAGTTCCCGCGCGAGCTCTACCGCGCCGCGGCGGAGGCGGGGATGCTCGGGATCTCGTACCCCGAGAGCGCCGGGGGCAGCGGCGGCGACGTCGGGCACGCGCTCGCGGCGTCGGAGGAGATGGTCCTCGCCGGGAAGTCGGTCGGCACCACCGTCGGGCTCGGGAGCCACGCGATCGCGCTCCCGCCCATCGTGCGCCACGGCACCGAGGAGCAGAAGGCTCGGTTCGTCGCGCCGGTCCTGCGCGGCGAGAAGGTGAGCGCCCTCGCGATCAGCGAGCCCGACGCCGGGAGCGACGTCGCGCGGATCAAGACGAAGGCGGTGCGGGACGGCGACCACTACGTCGTCCGCGGCAGCAAGACGTTCATCACCTCCGGGTGCCGCGCCGACCTCGTCACCGCCGCCGTGCGCACCGGCGGCGAAGGGCACGGCGGGATCTCGCTCCTCGTCATCGAGCGCGGGACGCCGGGGTTCACGGTGAGCAAGAAGCTCGCGAAGACGGGGTGGTGGGCGAGCGACACCGCGGAGCTCGCCTTCGACGACTGCCGCGTCCCGGCCGCGAACCTCATCGGCGAGGAGGACCAGGGGTTCTTCGCGATCATGGTCAACTTCGCGAACGAGCGGCTCTACCTCGCGGGGCAGTGCGTCGCGATCGCGGAGCTCGCGTACCGCGAGTCGGTCGCGTACGCGCGCACGCGCACCGCGTTCGGCAAGACGCTGATGGGCCACCAGGTGACGCGCCACAAGCTGGCCGACATGGCGACGCGCATCGCCGCCGCCCGCGCGCTCGTCGGCGAGTGCGCGACGCGCGTGATGCGAGGGGAGCAGGTGCCGGCGCTCTGCGCGATGACGAAGAACGCCGCGACGGACATGTGCTCCTTCGTCGTCGACCACGCGGTGCAGATCCACGGCGGCGCCGGCTACATGCGCGAGACCGTGGTCGAGCGCCTCTACCGCGACGCGCGGCTCTACCCGATCGGCGGCGGCACGCGCGAGATCATGAACGAGATCATCGCGAAGACCGAGGGGTACTGAGCTTATTGAATCGCGCTCGCCTGGAGCTCGGCGGCCTTCGACGGGTCGGGGTCGTGCGCGCCGATCATGTGCAGGAGCGACGGGAGGAAGAAGAGCGCGACGACGAGGCACGTGAGCTCGCCCGCGATCGCGAGGTGGCCGAACGAGCGGAGCGCCTGGTTGTCCGCGAAGAGGAGCGAGGCGTAGCCGACGGTGGTGGTGTAGCTGCAGAGCGTGACCGCGCCGAGGTGGAGCTTCAACGCGCGCGTGACGTCCTGGCCGAGCAAGCGTGAGCGATCGAAGATGTTGAACGGATACTCGGAGCCGATGCCGAACGTGATCGGCAGCGCGATGAAGTTCAGGAAGTTGAGGTGCGCGCCGCGCCACGCCGCGCCGCCGAGCATCCAGACCACGCCGATGATCAGCGAGACGAGCACGGAGACCGCGCCCTTGATCGACGACGTCGCGACGACGACGACGACGCACACCGCGGCGAACGCGACGAACGTCGCGAGCGGACCGTCGCGCTCGAGCGAGCGGATCATCTCCGCGAACACGGTCGCGCGGCTCGCGGTGTCGACGCGGGTGCCGTCGGGGAGGACGATGCCCTCGAGCGCCGCCGCCATGCGGAGGAGGTTGTGGCCGTCGTTGCGGGAGACGCCCTCCTTGTAACGGATGTAGAGGACCGTGCCGACGGTGCCGTTGCGCTCGGAGAAGCGGCTCTTGAGGAGCCGCGGGAGGTCCTCCGGGTGGAGGACCTTCAGCGTCTCCGGCGGGATCATCTTCGTGATCTTCTGCTGCTCCTCCTCCGTGAGGCGCGCGAGGACGCGCGGGGTGAGGCGCTCGCGGATCCGCTCGAGGACCTCGAGCTTCTTCGTCTGGAGGTCGACCGCGCCGGGGAGGAAATCGTCGATCGTGGTGATGTCGTCGATGAGCGCGCCCTCTCGATCGAGGCGGTCCTTGTCGAGGATGCGCGCCTTCACGAGCGGGGCCTGCTCGATCTTGTCGACGAGGACGAGCGAGCCGTCGAGCTTCGTGCCCTTGCCGAAGATCAGGTCGACCGCGGTCGTCACCTGGAACGCGCCGCCCTTGCGCGCGACCTGCGAGCCGAGCTTGTCGAAGTCGTACTCCCACGGGTCCTTGAGGAAGGTGGGGAGCTTGAACGCGGCGACGAGCGTGATCGCGGTCGCGACGCCGACGAAGACGCGCGGATACTTGGCGGTGAGGTCGCCGACCCAGCTCGCGATCGGGCCGCGGCTCTCGTCTTCGCCGAGCACGGCCGGCTTCTCGCGGAGGAACGCCGGCATGCGCGCCTGGAGGCGCTCGACGAGGACGACGAGCGCGGGGAGGCAGGGGATCATCGAGATCCACACGAGCAGCATGCCGACGAAGCCGATGACGCCGAACTGGCTGAAGCCGCGGAAGCGCGTCACCGTGAGCGAGCCGTACGCGATGCTCGCGACCGCGGAGCCGACGAGCTCGGCGCGGAAGGCGTTCCAGACCGCCTCGCGCCGCGCGAAGTCCGGCTCCATCCCGCGCGCGCGGAACTCCTTGTAGCGGGAGTAGAGGACGATCGGGTAGTTGACGCCGTTGCCGAGGATGATCGCGCCGAGGAAGGCGCCCGACGAGTTGACGTACCCGTACTGGTAGGTCGCGAACGCGTACGCGCAGCCGACGCCGAAGAGGGGCGGGAAGCCGACGAGGATGAGCGCCCACGGCGAGCCGTAGAACCAGATGACGCCGCCGAGGATGAGGACCGCCGCGATGACGGTGCCGATGAGGGCCTCCTGCACGAGCGAGTCCTTCTCCGCCTTCGCGTTCGGGATGTCGCCGCCGTAGCCGATCTTCATCTCGGGGTGGAAGCTCGCCGGCTTCAGGTTGGAGATGAGCTCCTGGAGCTGATCGATGATCCTCTCGTCGTTCGTCCCGCCCATGCCGGACGCGGTCGTGAAGATGCGCATCGCGAGCTGGGTGCCGGCCGGGTTCGCGAAGTAGCCGGTCGGGAACTCGTCGCGCTCCTTCACCTTCTTCTCGAAGCGCTCCTCGAACTCGTCCATGCCGAGGGCGTGCTCGGCGGTGGCGTCCGAGTCGCCTTCGAGGTCCTCGACCATGCCGCTCTTGATCGCGATCTGGCGATCGAGCTTGTTGTCCGCCTCCTCGAGGTCTTCGAGCGACGCGTAGAGCCACTTGTTGTCCTCGAAGAAGGCGCGCGTGTCCTTCGTGCCGCTCTCGATCGAGGAGATGGAGCTCCGCAGCTCGCTCTTGTCGATCGCGGCGTGGAGCTCGTCGACGAAGCGCTCGTTCGCGGCGCGCTCGGGCGACTCGACGAGGACGAAGATGGTCGCCCCCCCGCCGACGCGCTCGAGCCGGCGCTCGAACGCCATGAAGCCGGGGCTGTCGCGCGGGAGGAGCTCCATCACGTCGGAGCGGATCTGCAGCCGCGACGCGTACCACCACGACGCGATCATCAGGAGGAGCGCGCCTCCTACGACCAGGAACGGACGGCGGTTGCCTAGATTGACGAGCGCGTCGACGAGCTTCCGGAGGCTCACGGCACCACTGCTACGACGGCGGCCGCGTAGACGCCAGCGGCTATGTCGTCGAGGATGATCCCCCAGCCCCCCGGCAGGCGCTCGGCCCGTCGCGCCGGGAACGGCTTCGTGACGTCGAACAGGCGGAAGAGCCCGACCGCGAGGACGATCCCGAGCGTCGAGCGGGCGGCCGCGAGCGCGATCATGACCCCGGCCACCTCGTCGATCACGACGATCTGCGGGTCCTTCGTCTCGGTGCTCTCCGCCACGACGCCGGCCGCCCAGACCCCGACCGCGGTGAGCACCGCCGCGGTGGCGAGGACCGCCGCCGTCCCGCCCTCGCGGACGAGGAAATAGAGGGGCAGCGCGCCGAAGGTGCCGACCGTGCCGGGAGCGATCGGGACGCGGCCGCACCCGAACCACGTCGCGAGGACGAACGCGATGCGCTTCTTCACGCGGTCTCGGGCTCCGCCGCCGGTCCCGCCGCGCGCGCGTCGCGGGGCACGGCCTTCCCCACCGCCCACGCCGCGCCGACGGCGAAGGCGCTGCCGAGGAGGGCGTCGAGGAGCCAGTGGTGATCGAGGTAGATCGCGGAGAAGACCATGAGGAGGTAGTAGGCGACGACGGCGACGCGGAGGCCGCGCCCGAACGCGCGCCAGCCGACGATCGCGATGAGGAGCGGGTAGGCGCAGTGGAGGGACGGGAGCGCGCCGAAGACGCTGCTCGCCTTCGAGTACATGCCGTGGAAGTAGTGGACGCCGAGCAGGGCGTCGACCCGCGCGAGGACGGGGCCTTCGCTCGCGCGGGTGGCGAGGTCGACCGCGCAGCCGTGGGCGTGGAAGTACCACGGCGGGGCGGCGGGGAGGGCGTGGTACGTCGCGAACGCGGCGAGGTTCATGAGGAGGAACGCCCAGCCGAAGCGGCGCATCGCGGGGCGGTCCTTCACGTAGAGGTACACGTTGAGCGCGGCGCACCACATGATGAACGTGCCGTAGGGGACCGCGCAGAGGACGTCGAGGGCGGGGTGGTGGTGCTCGCGGAACCAGTCGTGCACGGTGAAGCGCTCGCCGCCCGACCCCCAGCCGAAGAGCCGCGACTCGACCGCGCGGAGGTCGCAGAGCAGCACGCGCGCCTCGCTGAGCCCGACCTTCTGGAAGGGCCGCATCGCGTCGAAGACGGTGCCGACGAGCGCGAACGGCATCAGCGCCCCGACGAGCTCGCGCGCGCGCGGTCCGATCGCGGAGAGCCCGACGATGACGACGAACGGCGCGAGGTGCTCGACGCGGAGGTCCCGCCGCGCGGCGCAGTAGACGGCGTAGACGGCGAACGGCGCGAGGAGGAGGGCGGTGCGCCGAACGACGGGCGACGTCACGCACGCACCCGGAACACGAACCGCGTGTGCAGCGGGTACGTGTAAAATACACTTGCCGCGACGGCGGCGAAGACGCGCGCGAGCGGGTAGGGGATCGCCGCCGCGCGCAGGACGAGCGCCATCAGCGCGGCGTTCACGATCGCGCCGCCGGCGCAGACGAGGGCGTAGCGCCGCGCCTGCGAGCCGAAGGAGCCGCCGTGCCGCCGCGCGAAGGCCCACGTTCGCGAGAGGAGGAAATTGAAGGCGCCGCCCGCGAGCGCTCCCCCGAACGCCGCGGTCGGCGCGGCGACGCGGAGGCCCTCGACGCACGCGATCATCACGAGGAAGTCTACCGCCGTCGCCGCGAGCGCGGCCGCCTGATGCCGCCCGAGCAACGAAGCGCTCGCGAGCGGCGCGTCGTCGCTCGCCGGTTCGGCGGGGGGCGCGCTCGCGAGCCGTGCGTGTCGGTCTGGCTTCGGCGGCGAGGGTGGGCTCATCCGGCGCCTGCTGCGGCTGGGAGCGGCGCGGTCGCGTCGATCGCGCGCGGGCCCGAGTCGGGCGTCGCCGTGTCGGGCTGGCGTGGCCCCGTGTCGTCGAGGCCGCGGGGCTGGCGCGGGCCCGTGTCGTCGAGGCCGCGGGCGGGGGGAGCGACGGCGCTCAGGGGCTGCGGGCCCGTGACGTCGCGGTTGCGTGGGGGGCGCGCCGGCACGAGGCCGGCGAGCGCCGCGCGGGCGGCGGGCTCCAGCTGGTGCACCCCTGCTTCTCCGAGCTCCACGTCGGGCAAGGTCGCGGCGAGCTCCGTCGCCGCGTGGAGCTGGGCTCGCTCTCGCTCCGCCGCGTGGCGGCCCGCGCGGAGCAGGCGCTGCGCCGAAGACACGTTGCCGAAGAGCGCGATGACGCCGACCGCGAGGAGGACCGGCGCGAGCGCGTAGCGTCCGCAGAGCGGCGCGATCGTCGCGGCGACGAGGACGTAGGCGAGCCGGTGCGCGCGGCGGATCGGGACGCGGCCGCCGGGATCGTCGAGGTGGAGCTCGCGCTCGATCGACGACGCGTAGCTGACCATGAACGAGCCCACGATCGCGGCGAGGACGAGCGCGAGGTGGAGCGCGCTCGCCCGCACGTAGAGGCCGATGCCACCGAGGAAGAGCGCGTCGACGTAGCGATCGACGGTGGTGTCGAGCACCTTCCCGAGCGGCGAGGACGTGCCGCTCTCGCGCGCGACGAGGCCGTCGAGCGCGTCCGCGAGCGCCGCGACGCACGCGATCGCCGCGCCGGCGCCGAAGTGCCCGCCCGCGAACGCCCCCGCCGCGCCGATCGCCGCGACGAGCGAGAACAGCGTGACCGCGTTCGCGCTCACGCCGAGGTGGACGAGCAGGCGACCGAGCGGCACCAGCGCGCGATAGACCGCGTGCATCGGGCCGCGTCCGACGAGGACCAGCCCTTGCTCCCGCTCGACGCGCGCGGCTCCGCTCGGACGTCCCGCCGCGCGATAGGCGATCAGCGCCGCCGCGAAGAGGGCGACGACCGCGACCGAGCAAGCGACGTCGAGCGTGATATCCAAGTAGCCTCAGAGAACCAGAGAGACCCGAGAGAACCAGCGAGCCCGCGGGAGCCCCTCTCGAACAAGACCTCCCTCAATCGTAATATTCGTGTCCCAGGTGCGTGATGAGGTCCTCGCCGACCGTCCAGCGGAGCGTGTTCTTCAGTTTGATGAGCTGGACGAACAGGTCGTGATCGGGCTGGAGGCCCGGCGCGGCCATCGGTGACTTGAAATAGAAGCCGAGCCACTCCTGGATGCCGCGGTAGCCGCAGCGCTGGGCCCAGTCCAGGAAGAGCGCGAGATCGAGGACGATCGGCGCGGCGAGGATGGAGTCGCGGCAGAGGAAATTCAGCTTCATCTGCATCGGATATCCGAGCCAACCCGCGATATCGATGTTGTCCCAACCCTCCTTCGCGTCGCCGCGCGGCGGGTAGTAGTCAATCCGGACTTTGTGGTGGTAATCGCCGTAGAGGATTGGGTGCTGCTCCGGCTCCAGGATCGCGTCGAGCACGCCGAGCTTCGACTGCTCCTTCGTCTTGAACGACGCCGGCTCGTCGAGCACCTCGCCGTCGCGATTGCCGAGGATGTTCGTCGAGTACCAGCCGCGGAGGCCGATCATGCGCGCCTTGAGGCCGGGCGCGATGACCGTCTTCATGAGCGTCTGGCCCGTCTTGAAGTCCTTGCCTGCGATCGGCGTCTGGGTCTCCTTCGCGAGGAGCTCCGCCGCCGCGAAGTCGACGCCGAGGTTCGGCGCGCCGTTCGCGAACGGGATCCGCTCGTGGAGGAACGCCCACGCGTAGATCTGCGTCGCCGAGATCGCGGCGTCGTCGGCGGCGAGGCCGCGCTCGAACGCCTCGATCGAGCCGTGGACGCCGTTCGCGGCGGTGAACGTCTCGGTCGAGCCGCACCAGATCGCGACGACGCGCTCGGCGCCCGACTCTCGCTTGAAGCGGCGGATGTCCTCGCGCACCCGCTCGACCGCGTCGAGCTTCGTCCGCGCGTCGTCCTTCACGTGCACGCCGCGGAGCCGCGGGACGTACTCCTGGTAGAACACGCCCTTCATCGGCTTCACCGCCGCGAGCTCGTCACGCACCGCGTCGAGGTGGTGGCCTTCGAGCACCGCCGCGCGCTTCGCCGCCTCGTAGCCGTCGTCCGGGAAGATGTCCCACGCCCCGAACACGACGTCGTCCAGGCTCGCGAGCGCCACGAAGTCCTGGATCCGCGGCATCCGGCGCTCGTCCCGGCGCCCGAGCCGGATCGTGCCGAGCTGGGTGAGCGAGCCGATCGGTGGGGCGAGCCCCCGCCGCGCCAGGAAGACGCCGGCCATGGTCGTCGTAGCGACCGCCCCCATTCCCACGAGGAGGACGCCGAGCTTGCCAGTCGCCGGCTCGATCCGGTTCGGTCGCTGCATGTTGGCCGTCCGATGCCACCTCCTCCGCGCGCGTCGCGCATAAAGCGACGAATCGTAGCTTTGTTCGGCCGGCCCGGCCGCGGCGGCAATTCGCCGGCAAATAGCCACGTTGCGCTTCGCGACGAACCGCCCGGCGCTATCCTGGTCGTCGCATTCCCATGGCTGACTTCGACCTGAAGGCCGTCCCCAACCACGTCTTCACCATCGCGCAGAAGCTGAGGTCGGCCGGGTTCAAGTCATGGATCGTCGGCGGCTGCGTGCGCGACTCGATCCTCGGCAAGAAGGTCGCAGACTGGGACCTCGCGACGAACGCGCTGCCGAAGGACCTCATGAAGGTGTTCCCGCGCGCGATCCCGACCGGGCTCCAGCACGGCACCGTCACCGTCGTGATGGAAGGGCACCACTACGAGGTCACCACCCTGCGCGGCGAGACGACGTACTCCGACGGGCGCCGCCCCGACGCGGTCCACTTCGTCGAGGACATCACCGCCGACCTCGCGCGCCGCGACTTCACGATCAACGCGATCGCGGTCGACTCCGACACCGGCGCGCTCGTCGATCCGTTCGAGGGACGGAAGGACATCGACCGGAAGGCGATCCGCGCGGTCGGCAAGGCGATCGAGCGCTTCTCCGAGGACGGCCTCCGCGTCCTCCGCGCGGCGCGGTTCTGCGCGACGCTCGAGTTCGACCTCGACCCCGAGACCTTCGCCGCGATTGGCCCCACGCTCGACACCTTCAAGAAGGTGAGCTCGGAGCGCGTCCGCGACGAGTGGGTCAAGACGATGAAGGCGAAGCGTCCGTCGCGCGCGTTCGACGTGATGCGCGACTCCGGCATCATGGCGATCACCTGCCCCGAGATGATGGAAGGCGTCGGGATGGAGCAGAACAAGTGGCACACCTTCGACGTGTGGCGCCACGGCATGGCCTGCATGGACGCCTGCGCCGGCGATCCCATCCTCCGCATCGCCGCGCTCCTGCACGACGTCGGCAAGCCGCGGACGCGCGCGTTCAGCGACAAGACGCAGGACTACACGTTCTACGATCACGACAAGGTCGGGGCCGAGATCGCGGACCCGATCTGCGAGCGCCTCCGCTTCTCGAACGAGGAGCGCGGGCGCATCGTCCACCTCGTCCGGCACCACCTCTTCCACTACGACAACTGGTCCGACGCCGCGGTGCGCCGCTGGATCCGGCGCGTGGGCCGCGACCGCATCCCCGATCTCGTCGCGCTCTCGGAGGCGGACCTCCGCGGCAAGGGCCCCGAGATCGACCCCGCGATCCTCCTCCCGCTCCAGGCGCTCGAGGCCCACGTCGAGCGCATCTTGGCGGAGGGCGCGGCGCTGTCGGCGAGCGATCTCGCGCTCGACGGCAACGTCCTCATCAAGGAGCTCGCGCTCACGCCGGGGCGCATCATCGGCGAGATCCTGGCCCACCTCCTCGAAGAGGTGACGAACGATCCGGGCCTCAATACCAAGGACAACCTGCTCGCCAAGGCCCGCGCTTTCGTGAAAGCCCGCCAGAGCTGATTCGTGTTAGGTTCGCGGCCGATGCGCTTCCTTGCGGGCTCGGTCATCCTCGCGGGGCTCCTCGCCTCGAGGACCGCCGCGGCCCAACAGCCGCCGGCGGCGCCGACCACGATCGCGGTGGGCGACTGGCAGCTCGCCCCCACGATGGAGGTGCGGGTCCGCGGCGAGTACCGCCACGACGCGCCCGACCTCGGCGGCCTCGACATGTACGGCCGCGCGACCCCGCGGACGCGCGACGCGTGGGTCGTGCTGGAGCGCACCCGCGTCGGCCTCGGCGCCGAGCGCGGCGCCCTCCGCGCGCAGGTCACGCTCCAGGACGCGCGGGCGTTCGGATCGCCCTCGCCGAACGCCACCCTCGCGGGCGCGCGCGGCCTCGGTCAGCTCGCGCCGTACGAGGGCTTCCTCGAGATGCGCACGAGCGGCGTGCGCCCCACCTACCTGCGCCTCGGGCGGCAGGCGGTGGTCTGGGGCGAGGGGCGCCTCGTCGGCAACGCGGACTTCTCGCCGGTCGGCCGCTCGCTCGACGCCGCGCGCGCGCACGTCGCGGCGGGCAACTTCGACTTCGAGGCGCTCGCCGCGATCCTCGAGATCCCGCAGCCGCTCGGCGCGGCCTTCGGCGATCGCTCCGGCTCCAACACCTCCGGCGTCCAGCTCTACGGCGTCACCGTGAAGTGGACCGTCGACCCGCTCTTCCGCGTCGAGGCGTTCGGCCTCGCGCGCGTCGCGCGATCGAGCGGCGCCGAGCTCGACGGCTCGCGCTTCGCGATCCAGCGCGCGGTCGGCGAGCGCTACACCGGCGCGCTCCGCGTCTCGGGCGACGACAAGGGCTGGAGCTACGGCGCCGAGGGCGCGTACCAGATGGGCAACGCCGACACGCTCCGCTTCAATGGCGCGGACATCGCGGCCTGGGCCGCGGCGGCGCACGTCCAGAAGACGCTCGAGCAGATCGTCCTCACGCCGACCTTCCGCCTCAACGGCTCGTACGCGTCGGGCGACGACGGATCGGGAAAGTACACGCAGTTCGATCCCCTCCTCGCCGATCCGCAGCGCTTCCACGGGATGATGGACCTCTTCGCGTGGTCCAACATGTTCGACCTCGGCGGCCGCGCTACGGTCGTCCCCTGGACCGACACCGCGCTCTCGTTCGAGTACCGTTACGCGCAGCTCGCGAAGTCACGCGGCGAGTGGATCGGCAGCTACCTCACCGCGGTCGGCAGCGCGACGCGACCGCCCGTCGTCGCGATCACGCCCGCGCCGGCCGGCGCCAACGTCGATCCGAGCCTCGGTCACGAGCTCGACGTCGGGTTCTCCTGGCGCCCGTGGATGCCGCTCGAGCTCCGCGCGAGCTGGTCGGGCCTCCTCCTCGGCGACGGCGCGAAGGCGATCATGGCGTCGCACCAGCGCGGCTCGCACAACCTCGCGCAGTACGCCTTCCTCCAGGCGACGCTCAACGTCCCGTAGGGCTTAGGTCCCGCTCCAGCGTCGGCGCGGGCCGACGTCGGCGTGCACGAACCAGTCGTACTTCATCGAGTAGGTGCCGACGCCGCCCTCCCAGCCGAGCGCGCGGATCTCCTGCTCGAGCAGGAGCGGCTCGAGGCCGAGCTCCGCGTCGGGCGGCACGATCCGGAAGTCGACCGCGTGCCCGAGCGAGTGCTGCGAGTGCGACGCGACGTGGTGTCCCTTCTTCCGCATCATCTCGTTGAGCTTCGCGCTGCGGTAGCCGCTCACGAGCTCGATGCGCGCGCCGGGGTGTCTCTTCGCGAGGCTCCGGAGCAGCTCGAGCAGTCGCGGATCGAAGGCGTGGCGCTCGCCGGTGACGCGATCGGCGAGGAGCTCCGCGAAGCGCGCGGCGGAGGGAGACTCGTCGTCGAGCGGGACGCGCTCGTCGGTGTGGGTCTGCACCAGCGTCGCGAGGAGCGGCGGCGGCTCCAGCGTCTCCGCGCGCGCCTTCTTCACCGCGAGCCCGTTCGATCCGGACACGTGCGCGTCGACCGCGCTCGGCGTCGCGACGAGCGCGGCGGCGGTCGCGGCGAGAGCGGCGCCGAGGCGATGCATGCCTTTCGATCCTATCCTTGTTACGCTGGCTGCGCGAAATGTCCTCCGGCGCCGTGCCCGACGTGCAGCTCCTCGCGCGCATCGCCGAAGGCGATCCGAACGCGATGGCGGAGCTCTACGATCGGCACGTCGCGACTGTGTTCCCGATCGCGCTCCGCGTCCTGCGCGACCGCGCCGAGGCGGAGGACGTCGTCCACGACTCGTTCGTCGCGGTGAGCGAGCGCGCGGCGCAGTACGTCCCCGAGCGCGGCAGCGTCATCGCCTGGCTCGTCACCCTCGTCCGCAACCTGAGCATCGATCGCACGCGGCGGCGCGAGCGTCGCGGCGTCCTCGCGCGCGAGGTGATCGCGCACGAGCCGCCGCCGCCGGTGCCCGACCCCGAGGCGCTCACCGCCGACGCGAAGGAGCGCGAGACGATCCGCCGCGCCCTCGCGCGCCTCCCCGACGCGCAGCGGCAGACGCTCGAGGTCGCGTTCTTCGAGGGCCTCAGCTACCCCGAGATCGCCGCGCGCGAGGGCGTGCCGCTCGGGACGATCAAGTCGCGCGCCGCGCGCGCGCTCGCCGCGCTCCGGGAGGCGCTCGCGAGCGAAGGGCTCACGGTGGACGCGGCGCCTGGCGCCGCCACGCCGATCACGCAGACCACACAAGGAGCTCAAGGAGCAAGGTGAGCATCGAGCTGCACGAGGCTGTCCTCTCACGCCGCGCCGGGAACGGCCCCGATCTCTACTACGCGTCGGCGATGCCGGCCGACGTGAAGGCGGTGCTCGGGATCGTCCCCGGCTACGCCGATCACGGCGCGCGCTACCGCCACGTCATGGGCGCGCTCGCGGAGCACGGCATCGGCTCGATCGCGATCGACCTGCGCGGCCACGGGCGCGCGCTCGGCACGCGCGGCTTCTGCAACCGCTTCGACGAGTTCCTCGACGACGCGCGCGAGCTGCGCGCGCTGGTGGAGGACCGCGCGAAGAAGGCGAAGGCGCCGGCCTTCCTCTTCGGCCACAGCTTCGGCGGGCTCGTCGCGTCCTCCAGCATCCTCGAGAGCGCGGGCGCGTTCAAAGGGCTCGTTCTCTCCGCGCCGTTCTTCGGGCTCGCGCTCGAGGTCCCGAAGATCAAGGTGCTCGCGGGTCGCGTCGCCTCGCGGCTCTACCCGAAGCTCGGTCTCCCGAGCGGCCTCCACGGCAAGGACATGACGCACGATCCCGAGCGCGCGAAGGCGTACGACGAGGACCCGCTCGTGTTCCCGAACGCGACGGCGCGCTGGTTCACGGAGGCGGTGAAGGCGCAAGAGCGCGCGCTCGAGAACGCGCCGAAGCTCACGCTCCCGCTCTACATGGCGTTCGGCACGGCCGATCGCGTCGCGAGCTTCACCGCCGGCAAGCGCTTCTTCGAGCGCGCCGGGAGCAAGGACAAGACCTTCGACCCGCGCCCGGACCAGTTCCACGAGATCCTCAACGAGCCCTCGTGGAAGGAGCTCGTCGAGTCGATCTCAGGCTGGATCGGGGAGCGCTACTTGCAGTAGCCCATGTCGCGCGAGCCGGTCGTGCGGGCGGGGAGGCACTCGCGGCCGTCGGGGCACTTGGAGGTCGAGCTGCACAGCTCGATCTCGCTCTTGTCGGTCTTGCACGAGGTCGCGCACTTCGTGCCCGCGATCTTGTAGATGAACTGGGCGCCGCACGCGGCCGGCGGGGCGCCGGTGCCGGTGTACCTGCCGACGTTGACGTAGTCGGTGGCCTCCGCGCCCGCCGCCGAGAACGCGCAGCAGGTGCGGCCGGACCCGCAGTTGGAGGCCGCGTTGCACTCCCAGGTCGTGCTGCCGTTCTCGACCCACGTCGAGCCGTAGCCGGGCGCGGCGGCGCTGCAGTTGTCCTGGCCTTTGTCCGTCTTCGAGCCCGGCGCGCAGAACGAGGGCGGGAAGGCGGAGCCCTCCCGGCCGGGGTTGCAGCACGTCTCCACGTTGGAGCAGTTGGAGGCGCCGCCCGAGTCGGGGCCGCCGTCGCGGAAGAAGCCGCAGTAGAACCCGGCTGACGTGTTGCGGAGGCGCGGGGCCGTCGCGCAGTCGGCGCCGCCGGCGTCCTTCGGGCCGCCGTTGTCGTCGTCGTCGTCGTCATCGACGTCGACGTTGTCGTCGTCGTCGTCCGCCGGCTTCGGCTTGCCGGAGCTCGACGACGTGCTGGACCCACCGCCGGGGAGGGGCACCGTGCTGTTGTCGGTATCGCACGCGACGAGGACGCCCACGCCGACGAACATCGACGCGACGAAGAAAAGCGCAAGACGACGGGTTTGCGGCTGCATCCCCTGTGGCGTAGCACAGCCACGCCGAAGCGCGAACCCGAGCAGCACCGGGCCCCAGAAGCGGCCGCGAATGCGGGCGCGAAGCGCCCCGAGCGCGCCAGCGCGAGGGCCGTGTCTGGGGTGGGGTGTCGGGGCAACGCCCCGACGCTGAGAGCGGGGTGTCGGGGCGAAGCCCCGACGTTGAAAGCTCAGTATTCGTTCTGTGCCCGAACCGTCACTTTTCCGTCGCCGGGACGCAGCTTTGCGCAGCAGGCGAGGCGGAAGCGGGGCGGGGCGGAGAGGACCGCGTCGAGGACGTCTTTTTCGTCTTCTTCCGGCGGGAGCAGCAGGTCTTCGCCTTGGAGGACCTCGATGTGGCACGTCGCGCAGCTCGCGCTCCGGCACGAGAACGGGATCGGCGCCGAGTTGTCGTCGATCAGATCGGCGAGCGCGCCTCCGTCGGGAGCGTTCACCGTCTTCTTCTGGGAGCCGTCGTGCGACTCGAACGTGATCTCCGGCATGACCCGCCGTCTCTTACCACAAGGTGCGTCACCGCTTCGTCAGAAGCAACGCGTGCTCGAAGCGCGGCCGGTCGCGGAACGCGTCGGCGGTGGGGCCGTGGAAGTGCGGCCGCGCTTGCGACGCCCGCGCGATCGGGACGAGGCGCCCGCCCCGCTCCGCGACGCGCGCGACGACGTCGTCCGCGCGCACCGCGATCGGCCCGCGCGGCGTCGTCTGCGCCGAGTCCGCGATGAGGAGCACGAGCGCGCCGTCGCGCCGGAGCACGCGCGCGAGCGAGGTGAAGAGCTTCGTCAGCTCGCCCTCCCAGGCCGCGTGCGTCTCGCGGGCGCCGAGGCGCGCGTAGTTGCGGCGCGCGCCGATCTCGCCGCGCGCGAGCTTCCTCCCGTCGAGGCCGAGCCAGCGGAGGCGCATCTCGTGGTGCGCGAGGTAGTCGTACGTCGCGACGTACGGCGGCGAGGTGATGACCGCGTCGATCGCGGCGTCTTCGACCTTCGCGAGCACGGTCGCGTCGTCCTCGTAGACGCGCGCGCGCGGCGGCGGGAGCGCTCGGGCTTCCGAGCGCGTCTCGAGCAGCGCGAACAGCTCGTCGAGCCGGCGCGCGAAGTCCTCCGCCTTCTTCACGAAGAGCTTCGACGGATACCCGGCCGCGATGCGCTTGCCGACCTGCTCCTCGGTCGTGTCGCCGCGCCGCGCGCTCAGCTTCACGAGGATGGATGAGAGGACGAGCGCGAGCTCGGGGCGCGTGGAGGCGGGGGCCTCGGCGATGCCGGCGCGCAGGCCGTCGAGCTCGAGGAGCACGTGCGGAGCGAAGGACGCGACGTCCTCCGGCGGGAGGCGCTTCGTCGCGCCGGCCTTCGCCTTCCGCCGCTTCTCGGCGTGCTCCGCGACGCCGTGCGCGGCCGAAACGAGCGCGGCCGTCTTCTCCGGCGCGTGCGGGAACGTCTTCGCGCGCGCGAGCATCACCGCGATCGGGTTCAGGTCCGAGCCGATCGCGCTCCGCCCCGCGAGCATCGCCTCGACGAGGACGGTGCCCGATCCGCAGAACGGATCGAGGACCGTCCCGCCCTCGGGCGAGAGCTCCTCGATCAGCCGCCGCGCGGTGACGGGATGCGCGCGCGCGGGGTAGGAGTGGAAGCCGTGGACGTGCGCGCGGTCCTCCGCGTCCTCGTCCTCGGTCGGCGCGACGTCGATCGCGTGCGCGAGGATCGCCGCCGCTTCGCGATCGCCGCTCGTCTCGACCTCGCCGCCGACGTTCGTGAGCGCGCGCCGTCGCTTGATCGGCTCGCTCACGCGCGGCTCCGCCTCACTTCGCCTGCGCCTTCTCTCTCGTCGAGCGCGGGGTACTCGTCGCTCGAGAGGTCCTCCGTGCGGTACACGATGTCGTCGCCGCCGGCTTCGACGTCGATGCGGACGCGCGAGCGCGCCGCGCCGTCGGTGAGGAGGCGCTCCGCGCGCGCGGGATCGATCGCGAGCTCCTTCGCGACCTTCTTCGCGGTCGTGCCGCCATGCGCGAGCTCCTCCGCCGCGGCGAGCCACGCGCGCTCGCCGGACTCGGTCGCGGCCGCGCGCGCCTTCGTCGCGCGGCTGCGCGAGCGGAGCGCGAGGAGGAGCGGCGCGGCCGCGGCGGCGAACAAGACGATCTTGCCGACGAGCGCGTCGGGCGTCGCCACGAGCGCGACGAGGGTGACGAGCACCGCGAAGACGCCTTGCACCACCGTCGCGATCGACGCGTTGCGCGCGGCGTCGAGGTGCTTCTTCTGATCCTTCAGCGCGAGGGCGGCGGGCTCACCGCCGGCGTTCTTCGGGATGCGCGGACCCCCGCATACGCCGCACGCGCCGTCCTCGATGACCGAGGCAGCCTTGCAATGCGGGCACTCGCTGAGGTTGGGCTCGGGAGTCAGGGCTTGATGACTTGTGTGCCCGGCGGCGGCACGAGCGTGAAGGCGTCGGGAGGGATCGGGATGTTGACCTTCGGCTCCGTGAAGTCGAAGCGGTTGCGGTTGCCCTGCGCGTCGACGATGAGCGCGCGCCGCACGTGGAAGGTGGAGGCGTCGACGTAGAAGAGGACCTTCGTGTACGCGGCGGTCTCCTTCTTCGGGCTGCCGACGAGGACCTGGCCGCCCGGGAACTGCATCGCGGCGCCGTCGTACATCACGAAGCTGAACGCGTCGGCGAGCTTGCCGGTGCCGGTGAGGAACGACAGCGCGGCCGGGTACTGCGACTTGTCGATCGCCTGCTCGAAGAGCTGCTTGTTCGCGGCCTCGTACACCTTCAGGATCGTGCCGTCGGAGACGACGCGGTTGCCGGCGGGCGTCTCGTAGTCCCACGCCATCTTGCCCGGCTTCGAGAAGAGGACCTTGCCCTTCGAGTCCTTCGTGATGTTGTGCGACTTGACGAAGAACTGCTGCGTGAAGGGGCTCGAGAAGGAGGTCGTCCCGTCGTAGAACGCCTGCACCTTCGCGACCGTCGCGTCCGTCGTCGCCTGCGGCGCGGGCTGGGGCGCGGGCGGAGCGGGGGCCGGGGCCGGCGCGGGGGCTGCCTGCTGTGCGTCGGCGGGCGACGTGAGCGCCGCGACGGCGGCGAGGGCGAGGGCAGCGACGAACGAAGCGGTGCGGGCCATGAAGACGTCTCCGAGGGAAAGCCTATCTATTGGACGAACGAGCGCCGCGCAATATTGCCTGTAAAGCTGGCTTTGCATTCGCCCGGCCGGAGAAGCCGCGAGCGGGACCGTTCGCTCCAAGCAGTGGAGATCCCTGCAGATGCGTGACGGCGATGGCGAGCGCGTCGGCGGCGTCGGAGCGCGGCGCCTCCGGGAGCCCGAGCACGACGCGGACCATCTGCGCGACCTGCGTCTTGTCGGCGCGGCCCGCGCCTGCGACGGTGCGCTTCACCCGCGCGGGGGCGTACTCGAACGACTCGATCCCAGCGCGCGTGCAGACGAGGAGCGCGACCCCGCGCGCGTGCCCGAGCTTCGCCGCCGCGGACGCGTCCTTCGCGAAGAAGAGCGTCTCGATGCTCGCCTGCGACGGCTTGTAGCGCGCGATGACCTCGACGAGCGCGCGCTCGATCGCGACGAGCCGATCGCCGAGCTCGCCGACCTTGTCGACGTCACAGACCCCGTGCGCGACGTGCGAGAGCCGCGTCCCGTTCTTCGCGACGATGCCCCACCCGAAGTGACGCGTCCCGGGATCGAGGCCGAGGACGACGTTCACGCGGCTCCCGCGCGCGACGCCCGTGCGCCGCGCACGCCCGCCCATCGAGCGGGCGCGGCGCGGAGGTCACGACTGGTGCGCATCCATGTCCTCGTCGGACACGTCGAAGTCGGCGTACACGTTCGCGACGTCGTCGTGATCGTCGAGCGCGTCGACCAGCTTGAGGAGCTTCTGCGCGTCGTCGCCGGTGACCGACTTCGTGGCTTTCGGGAAAAACGCGAGACTTGATTCCTTCACCGCGACGTTCGCCTTCTCGAGCGCGTCGAGCACGGCGTTGAGCGCGTCGGGCGCGGTGGTGACGGTCCAGGTCTCCCCCGCGTCGGTGTAGTCGTCGGCGCCGGCGCCGACCGCGATCTCCATCAGCTGGTCCTCCGTCGCGGCGGACTTGTCGAGGAGGATGGCGCCCTTGCGATCGAACGCCCACGCCGCGGTGCCGGCGCTGCCGAGCACGCCGCCGTGCTTCTCGAAGATCTTCCGGATCTCTGCGACCGTCCGGTTGCGGTTGTCGGTCGTCCCCTCGACGAGGTAGAGGACGCCGCCCACGCCGGTGCCTTCGTACAGGACCTCGTCGACGGGGGGTCCTTCGATCTCGCCGGTGCCGCGCTTCACCGCGTTCTTGATCGTGTCGCCCGGCATCGACTTCGCCTTCGCGTCGGCGATCGCCTTCCGGAGGCGCGGGTTGTTCTCGGGGACGCCGCCGCCGAGGCGCGCGGCGACGGTCAGCTCTTTGATGAGCTTCGTGAAGAGCTTGCCGCGTTTTGCATCGACGACACCTTTCGTGTGCTTGATCGTCGCCCACTTGGAATGGCCGCTCATGCTTACGGACCGTAATGAAAGGTCTTTCCGGCTTCAATTACTTTGCCGAACCCTCGCGTGCGAGGCACATTGAACGATGTGCTGCCCCGGGTCGTCGGCGGGTGCGCCAGCCTCTTCCTGATCGCGTGTCGTCCGAGCGAGGCGCCGCCGCCGCCCGAGCCGGACGACGCGGTGACGGCGCCGGAGCCCGAGCCGGAGCCGAAGGCGGTCGAGCCTGCGCCGAAGCGCGTCGTCGTCGTGACGATCGACGGCGTGCGCTGGGAGGACGTCCTCGGCGCGACGCCGGAGACGTCGACGCTCGCGATGCCGAACCTGCACCGCCTCGTCAAGGAGCGCGGCGCCGCGTTCGGCGGGGCCGACTGTCCGTACGAGGTCCGGACCCACGGATCGGTGAACGTCTCGTTGCCCGGCTACCTCGAGATCTTCACCGGCAAGCCGACCGCGTGCACGCACAACTACTGCCCGGGTCCGGACGTGGACACGTTCGTCGACGAGGCGCAGAAGAGCTCCGCGCGCGCCGGCGACGTCGCGGTGTTCGCCTCGTGGGACCGCTACGGCTACGCGAGCGCGCGCGATCGCAAGGGCGTCGTGATGTCCGCCGGCGCGCGCACGACCACGCTCTCCTTCGCGAAGGAGGACGCGAAGATCAAGTCGCTCCTCGCCTTCGGCGCCGCCCACGCGGGCTACCCGGGGTGGGGGGACTACCGCCAGGACGTGCATACTGCACGCATCGCGCTGCGGTACCTCGAGACGAAGACGCCGCGGCTCCTCGTCGTCGGCCTCGGCGACGCGGACGAGCAAGCCCATCGCGGCGACGTCGCCGGCTACAAGCGCGCGATCGCGCGGTCGGACGACTTCCTCGGCGACCTCGAGCGCACGCTCGCGCGGATGGGGCCCGAGGGCGAGCGCACCGCGGTCCTCGTCACGACCGATCACGGCCGCGCGCGCTCGCTCTTTCGGCACGGCGCGAGCCAGCCCGAGTCCGGCCGCGTCTTCGTCGCCGCGTGGGGCGCCGGGATCGCGAGCCAGGGCGTCGCGTGCGCGCCGGAGGACCTCGAGCTCACACACGTGGCCGGCGCGGTCCGCGCGCTCCTCGAGATCGAGAGCGCGGAGCCGGCCGGCCCGCTCGCGGAGGCGCTCGGTCTTCCGAGCGCCTCTCGGACAGCGCTGCTTACTTCGGACCCGGCGTCGCGCAGCGTCCGTTGATGCACTGGTAGTTCGGGTTGTTGCAGCAGTCGGTCGTGACGCTGCACCGCTCGAACTCCTGCGCGCAGATCGGGACGACGTTGCTGCAGACGAGCGCGCCGCTCGCGTTGGGACGGCAGAAGCCGCCGCAGCACTCGTCGCCCGACTCGCAGCCGTTGCCGTCGTCCTTGCACGGATCGACGACCCAGTAGCCGCGCATGTTGCCGGCGAGGAGCTCCTGCGCGGGGAGGTAGAACGCGGGGTGGCTCGGATCGGTCCCCGGCGGTGCGTTCAGATCGATCGCCGCGACCCAGAGCTTCTTCGTCGTCGGCTCGGTCGTGAGGTCGTGGTAGCGCGGGTCGCTCCAGAACGGGTTCTGCGTCGCGACGTTGCCGTAGAGGCGGCGGCTCGTGAAGACGACCCACGCGTAGCCGCCGGAGGGGACCGGGTTCACGGTCGGCTCGTAGTTGAGCGTCTCGTCCGCGCCGTCCTCGTGGCCGGAGCCGGCGGGGCCGCTCGGCAGGTAGCCCTTGCCGTTCAGCTTGTCGAGGCGCGTCGCGATCGGCGTGCCGGCGACGTTGGTGTGGGCCCACCAGAGCTCGGCGTGCGTGCCGTGGTCGCGGCGGTAGACCCGGTCCGGATCGAGCGGCTTCGAGAAGTCGTTGTCGACGTGACCGTTCGTGTCCTGCCGCGAGCGCGTGCCGCCGTAGTCGCGGCCGTTGTATTCGGTCTCGACGTGGAAGACGACGGCGTCGTTCGTCGGGAGGAACGCGGGATAGAGCGCGGAGTGCTCTTCGTTCGGCGGCGTGTAGATGTGCTTGACCGGACCGAACGTGCTCGTCGCCTTGTCGAACGTCGCGTACGCGAGCGAGCGCTTGTCGGCGAAGGGAGCGCCGCCGCCGGCGAACGTCGTGAACGCGAGGCCCTTGCCGTCGGGAGAGAACGCGGGGAACGCGGCGCGGAGGCTCCCCGGCCAGCCCGCCGTCGTGATCTTCTCCGGCTCCTTCGTGCCGCCGCCGCTGGCGACGCGCCAGAGGCTGTTGCCCGGCTGTCCTTCGCCGGAGCCGGTCGAGCCGTCGGCGCTGCTCGAGTCGTTGAAGAACATCGTGCCGTCGGGGTAGATCGCCGGCCACGCGTACGGCGCCTGCACGATCGAGGGATCGCCGGCCGAGCCTTCGGGGCTCATCACCGTCTCGGCGCTCGGCGTCTGGGTGAGGTCGTAGGTCGAGAACTTCCGCTGCCCGCCGGTACCGCGCTGCGTGATGAGCGCGGACCCGTTCGCGGCGACGGAGTGGCAGACCCGGCAGTAGCTCACGTCGCCGTCGCCGCCGGCGACGAGGATCGGATCGGTCGAGCCGCCGCGCACGCCGAGCGTCGCGCCGCCGAACGGCTCCTTCACGCCGGGGGTCGAGGTGAGCGCGCCGTCGTGGTTCTTCGCGAGCCTCGTGCCGTACGAGTTGTAATAGACGATGCCCTTGAGCGGCGCGGACGCGACCTTCCACTTCACCTTGAGCGGGCCGTACGCGACGCCGTCCTTCGCGAAGGTGAGGGTGATCTCGACCTCCTCGCCCTGGTTCGACGACAGCATCTGCTTCCACGCCGCCTGCGAGATCGGGTGGTTCTTGAACGGGCCGGTGGGGGCGTTCTTGGCGTAGAAGCCTTCGTAGTCGAACGCGTCCTCTTTGATCTTGATCGAGAGCGCGTCGTAGTCGCCCTTGTCGCCGGGCTTCCACATCAGGAGCGGCGCGAGGATGCCGCGCGGCCACACCGTGCCGTCGTACGGATAGAGGAGCGTGAGGTTCGGATCGGCGACCGGCGATCCGTGGAGGACGTCGATGTTGGCCTGACTGACGGAGCCGCCCGGAGGATCGCCGCCGACGCCGCCGTTGCCGCCCGCGCCGCCGCCGGCGTCCGGGCTCGTCGCGCCGCCGTTCTCCACCACCTTGAGCCGCACGGTGATCTTCGCGCGCGCGGTCTGACCTTCGTACGTCGCCGTGATCGTCGCGCTGCCGCCGACCGCGCCCGACGCGGTGAAGAGGCCCGTCGTGAGCGCGATCGTCCCGATCTCGCCGCGGTCGATCGCCCACGACGCCGGGATCTCCTGGCCCGAGCTGATGATGCGCGCTCGGAATTGGGTGGTCGGCATCGGCGACCCGACGACGGCGTCGAGCGTCTGCTCCGCGGGGACGATCTCGATCGGCGATCCGATCGGCGCGCCGTCCTGACCGCCGCTCGACGTGCTGCTGCTGATGAGCGGCGGGTTGCCGGACGATCCGTCTCCGCCGTCTTCGTTGCCGTTCCCGCTGCTCGTCCCGAACTGGCTCCCCTCGCTCGAGCCGCACGCGGCAGCGATGGCGAGCGACATGGATCCGAGCACATAGGCCAAGTGAATTCTGCGCATGGCAGAAAGATACAGCTCTAGCGGTTGTCCCCAGCGTCACCCGAACAGGTGCGGCGACAATGAGTAGGTCGAGGTCGGAGCTAAGGCGCGGGCGGCTTCACGCGCGTGCTGGCGCGGAAGGCGTCGTCGGCGTGGTGGGCGGCGGTGACGAAGGCCTCGTACTTGTCGCGCGGGACGGTGCCGGTGACGACGTCGAGGGTGAAGTCCTCCTCCATCGACGTGCCGGTGACGTTGATCTTCCGCGTCGCGCTGAAGAGCGGGCCCTTCGCGTCGAAGGGGCCCGGCACGCGCGCGATCTGCGCCTTCGCGGGGAGCTCGACGCGGCGGCGGACGTGGTACTGCGTCGCGCGGTTGATCGCGAGCGCGCTCTCGCGTGCGGCTTGCGACGCGTACGTCGACGAGAGCGTCGTCACGAACGGGCGCGGGAAGACGTAGTGCACCGGATCGAGCCCCGGCAGGATCCACGCGCGCGTCTCCGGCTTCGTGCCCTCGACCTGCGCGTACGCCGGCGCGGTGAGGTCGGCGCGGATCGCGACCTGCCAGCTGCCCTCGGTGGACGAGAGCTCCACCTTCTCCACCGTCGCGAACGGCACCCAGCCGAGCGCGACGCCGCGGAGCGCGCGGTCGCGCTCCACGCCGACGATCCGGACGAGCGCCTCGGCGAGGTTCTGCGCGGTGTTGCCGCGGAGGAGGACCGTGATCGTCCCCTTCGCGTCGCCCTTGTCGTCGACCGTGAGGCGGATGTCGATCTCGTCGCGCTCGATCTCGTCGCCGATCGTGGGGAGCGGCGCGATGCGGCCGTCGGGCCAGAGCGCGTTGCGGCCGCGGAGCTCCGGCGAGATGCGGCCCGCGGGGAGCGGCGGTCCCGCGACGTCGGCGTCGATCCACACGTCGACCGCGCCGCCCGGCGCCTTCGGATCGGGGACGTGCGCGATCGCGAGGGGATGGAGGAAGCGCCCGAAGTGAGGCGGGAACGACACGCTCTCCGAGAACGGATCGTTCTCCGCGACCGCGATGTCCGTCTTCACGCCGAGCTCGCGCAGCGCGTGCACGATGAGCCAGGTGCGGCTCCCTTCGTGCGTGACGAGGATGTTGCGCGCGGTCATGCCGTGGTTGCCGCCGCGACCGAGATCGAGGTCGGACAGCACCATCCCGTTCGCCTCCTTCACCGCCTGGCCCGAGGCCGCGACGATGCGGTCGACGAGCTCGCGCGACGGCGCCGCGCCGCGGGCCGCCTCGCGCGCCCACTGCGAGACCTCGGGCGACGGCGACTCGAGCGACGCGATCGTCTCGCGGAGGCCGCGCGCGACGTCGTCCCACGTCGCGGTCGAGAAGCTGATCCCGACGCTGCGGTCCATCTTCGCGACGCCGGCCTCGAGGCGGCGCACCGCGCGGTCCTTCATCTTCCAGACGAGGACCTTGCGATCGCCCTCCGTCGCCTCCTCCGCCTTGCCGAGGAGCGGGTGCGTCCAGAGCGTGCTCTTCACCGCGGTCGGGTAGCGGAGCTCGATCGTCGCGTCGTGCACGGCGGTGCGCTCCGGCAAGAGGTCCGGCGTGTCGATCCCGACGTTGCCGGTCTCGTTCGGGATCCCCCAGCCTTCGTAGATCGCCTCGACCGCGTCGCCGGCCTCGAGCTGCGAGAGGTCCGCGTGCGACTGCGCCGCGCGCGGCGTCGGGTCGGGCAGGAGGACGCGGCCGTCCTTCTTGAAGATGCGACGGCGGAGGATGCGGACGTTGTCGCGGCCGTAGAGCATCGGCCCCGCGGCCTGCGCGTTCGACTCGACGTCGGTCGTGCCCATCACGCGACGGACATCGAAGACGGTGAAGCGCACGAGGCCGTTCGGCGCGACGTCGTAGCGCTCGCGGTGGACGAGGACCGCGGTCGCGGCGTTGGCGAGCGCGGCGCCGAGGCTCGCGTCGTTCACCGCCTTCTCCGCGACGCCGTCGAACTGGCGGATCGGATCGTCGCCCGAGTCGCGGAGGATGCCGGGCAGCGCGGAGGGAGCGTCGCGCGCGGACGGCGCGAGGCGGAGGAGGTCGTCGGTCTTCGTCTTCGCGGCGTAGAGCGACGAGAGCGCGCGATCGCCCGGGTTCATCTGCGCGAGCAGCTTCGTCGCGCGGCCGAGGTCGCCGGCCTCGAGCGCGCTCCGCGTCGACAGCGAGAGATAGAGCTGGCTCGTGCCGGCGAGGGCGCGGAGCCGCTCGAGCTCCCGCTCCGCGCCCGCGCGATCGCCGACCGCGACGAGGGCGCGATGGCAGGCGAGGCTCGAGCGATCGGGGACCCGCGCGCTGCAGTCGAAGGCGACGAGGTCCTTGCCGGTGCGCTCCTCGGTGACGCGCTCGGTGTCGACGATGAGCGCGGTCGTCGCGAGCGGCCCCTTCGCGCGATCGAACGCGGCGCGCGCGCGATCGTAGAGCGACTCGCGGCCCGCGACCTGCGCCTCGAACGCGTCGAGGAGCGCGGGGACGGAGGGCTTCGTCTTCGCGCGCAGCGCGTCGAGATCGGTGAGCGCCTCGATGTTCGCCTCGGCGCGGCCGCGGCGCGCGCCGGCGAGGACGGCGTGCTCGAGGACGGCCTCCCACGATTGTGGGAACGTCTCGAGGACGCGCTCGTAGGCGGAGCGCGCGCGCTCCTGCGACTTCACGCTCGGGAGATCGCGCGCGGCGCGGACCGCGCGCCCGTACACGAGCAGCACGTCGGGCGACGTCGACGGGGCGGCGACGCTCGCGGCGAGGAGGCTCTCCGCTCGCGCCGGCTCGTTGCCGGCGAGGGCGCCGAGCGCGATCGCGATCCGCTCGGGCTCGGTCCGGGGATCGGGAGAGGGCTCGATCGGCGTGACCTTGCTCACGGTCGAAGCGGCGACGTCGCCGGGCTTGAGCGCCCACACCGGGAGCGGATGGCCCTTCGCGTTCCACGCGCCGATCTCGACGTTCTCGAAGTCCTGCTCCATGCCGACGCGCACCGCGAGGCGGAGGCGCCCCTTCGTCGCGTCCATCTTCGCGAAGCGCGGGACCGTGCGTCCGCCGAGCGCGTGCGGGCGCTGGATGACGACGGCGCCGCCGGCGCGCATCACCGCGGCGGACGAGGAGCGGAGCCCGACGCCGATCGTGCCGCGCTCGGGGACCGCGACGTCGACGATGACCTCGCGCACGCCGAGGACGGGCGTCTCCGCGTAGAGCGGGAGGTAACAGCCGAAGGCGGAGACCTTCATCGGCCGCACGCGCGGGATGAAGGGGCCCGGCCCCGGCACCTCGGCCGGGAGCGCGCCCGGCTTGTCGAAGAGCGCGGGCTCGCTCGCGGCGCTCACGTTCATCCACGCGACGGGGCCGGCGAGCTGCGCGCTGCGAGCGCACCCCGTCATGTCGCGGAGCTTGTCCGCCGCGGCGGCGTCGCCCTTGCGCTCCGCGATCGTGAGGCGCGCGCGCGCGACGAGGCCGCGCACGAACGGGCCCTCCGCGCCGGCGGCGATCTTCGCGAGACGGTCGTCGATCGCGCCGCCCGCGCGCGCGAGGTCGTCGGGCCGGACGCGGTCGACGAGCGCGCTCGACGACGACGACTGCACGAACGCGGCGACGTCGCGGTGCACGAGCGCGTCGAGCGCCGCCATCGCGACCGACACGCTGGTGGGGTTCTCCGGCGATCGCGCGGCGCCCTCGAGCGCGCGGAGGTACATGTCCGCGGCCTTGGCCTGATCGCCGCCCGCCTCTTCGTGGAACGCGGCGACGAGCGGGGTCGCGACGTCGGCGTCGCCGCGCGGCGCCTTCACGTCGCGCGGACCGCCGCACGCGGCGAGGAGGAGGAGCGGCGCGAGGCCCTTGGCGAGGAAGGAGAGGCGCATGTTCACTTCGCCTCCACGAGGCGCACTTCCTTGTGCATGAGGGCGTCGACCTGCTGCACCCACGCGCGCCACGCGGGGTACTTGTCGACCGGGATGAGGTGCTGGTTGAAGGAGACGCTCCGCTTGATCACGATCGCGCGCGGGTCCTTCGGATCGCGCGCGATCTCGAGGTGGGCCTTGCCGAACTCGCCGCCGTTCGCGTCGCCGCCGGGGGGGAGCTCGGACCACGCCATTCCTTGCGGCGCGATCGCGCGGAGGGTGCGGTTCTGGTGGTTCGGCGCGAAGTAGGCGGGGAGGAGCACCGGCAACGTGCGGGTGGGGAGCGGCGCGATCTGCGAGCCGTACGTCGCGGCGGGGGAGAGGGGGAGGACGAGGTCCTTGTTCTCGCGCCGCGCCATGCCGCGCGACTTCGCCTTGTACTTCACGAGCGCCTCGCCGTTCTTCAGGTTGCCCTCGAAGTCGATCTTCTTGTCGAGGTCGATCGTGGGGAACCACGGCTCGACGAGGTTGTTCTCGACGTACTGCGCGCGCGCCTGCGCCTCGCCGATGTTCGTGCGGAGCCAGAACGCGGAGTCGCCGGAGTGGCGCTCCTCGCCGGTGAGCTCGCCGGAGCCGTCGGCCGCGACGTTCACCGTCCAGGTGACGTCGGCGCCGTGCTCGTCGGGCGAGCTCGCGGGGAGCGTCACGATCTCGGCCGGCCCCGCGTCCATCCGGAGCGCGACCGCGCGCGCGTCCATCGAGGGGATCGGGCCGAGGCGCGACTGCGGGCTCGTCGCGTCGAGGTACATCCCGGGCTGCCCGTTCTGGCCGGGCAGGTAGGCGATGCCGTGATCGAAGAGCGGTATCGCCGCGTTCTTGCCGAGCAGGAGCGACGGCTGGCCCGTCATCCGCGTCTGCACCATGACCTCCTGCGCCTCGATCCCGATCGAGCGGAGGAGGGTGATGAGGAGGATCGCCTTGTCGTCGCAGTCGCCCTCGCGCCGCGCGAGGAGCTGCTGCGGCCGGTTCGGGAGCCACCACTCGCCGCTCACGTAGTTCACGTAGCGGATGTCGTCGGCGACGAAGTCGAAGAGCGCGCGGAGCTTCTCGTCGCGCGTCTTCTTGCCCTTCGTGAGCTCGGCGGCGAGGCGGCGGACCTCGTCGTCGGGCTCGGTGAAGCCGCGGATCGCCTCGCCGTACCACTTGCGGAAGTCGGCCCACGTCTTGAAGGTGGAGCCGACGATGACGGGCGCGACCTCGGAGGTGTGCGGCGCGAGCGGCTCCTCCGGGACGACGAGCGGCTTGTCCCAGATCAGCTGGACGACGTGGACGTTCCGCTCCTTGTCGTCCTTCTCGATCTTCTTGTACGGCGCGAGCTTGTCGTTGAGGACGTCGACGTAGAGCGGGTGACCGGGCGAGGTCTCGACGATGACCTCGTTGTAGAGGAGCGGGTGGCTCGCCGGCGAGCCGGCGTAGTCCATGAAGTAGAACGGCGCGTCGCCACGGCCGCCGACCGCGGTGCTCGTCCACTCGCGGACCGCGACCTCCACCGTGTCGCCGGCCTCGAGCTCGGGCCAGCGGATGCGCGGGCGGTTCCCGTCGTTGTGCTCTTCGACCGGGAACGCGATCGCGCCGTCCTTGCGGTGCACGCGCGCCTTCAAGATCTCGATGACGTCGCCCTCGGACGGGATCATCTCGAAGAGCTCGCCCTGCGTGCGCGGCGGGATCACGATCTCGCGCCCGTACTGGATGAGCTGCGAGACGCGGTTGTCCGGGTGCATCCGCACCGCGCGGAGCCAATGGAGCTCGCGATCGGCGACGTCGGGCGGGCCGGCGGGCACGCCCTTCCTCCGCGCGAGGATCGTCTCGCTCTTCACGAGGTACCGCTCGTCGTCGCGCGCCTCCGCGCTCTGCGCGGCGGCGGAGGGGCCTTGGCCGGGCTTGCCGAGGCGCATCGCGAGCTCGGCGCGGTACTTCGCGTCGCCCGGCGCGAGCTCACGCGCGCGGCGCAGGGCGACGAGCACGGTCTGCTGATCGCGCGCGTCGCTCGACACCGTCGCGAGCTCGCGCGCGAGGCCGGCCCACGCCTCGGCACGGTTCGGGGCCCAGAGCGCGATCGTGCGATAGAGCTGCGCGGCGAGCTCGTGCCCGCCCGCCTCGACGACGTGATGCGCGACGCTGAGCGCCTCGTCCGCGTCGTCCATGCCGCCCGCGAACGCGTCCTTCGCCGCGGCCTCGACGTCGGCGCGGGTGCGGGAGCCCATCGCGTCGACGAGGACCTCGCCGCGCGTGCCGCGCCGCGAGAGCTCCTCCGTCGTCTCGACCCACGTCGTCGCGTCGGTGGAGCGCGCGATCGACGCGAGCTCGAAGAGGATCGCGAGCGGCACCTGGCTCCGGTTCGCCTTGAACGCGGCGGTGAGGTCGCGCCCCGCGCGGAGGTGGAGCGACTCGACGCGGAGCGCCTTCGCGATGTGGCCGGAGAGCCAGAGCGCCTCGCCGTCCTGCTTCTTGTCGAGCCCTGCGCCGCGGAACGACGCGATCGCCCAGTCCGGCGTCTCGGAGTCGAGGTGCTGCTCGACGAGGCGGCGATCGACGAACGCGATCGTCGTCGCATCGTTCGCCTTCACCGCCGCCGCGCGCGCGCGGTAGAGGCGCGCGCTCTTGTTCACCGCGGACTCCGTGATCCACGCCGCGATCGCGAGGCGATCGGGATCGAGCGCCTGGTTCTGGAGGTACGCGTCGAGCTGGCCCGGCGCGCGCGGGCTCTTCTCGTCGTCGCCGCCGGCGATGGAGCGCACGATCGCGGCGTTGAGCAGCGCGTCGCCGCCGCCCTTGCCGCTCGCGGTCTGGACGAGCGGCGTGACGACCTTCGTGAATTTCACGCGCTCCTTGTCCTTCGCGCTCGTGGACCACGGCAGCGTCTCGCCGCTCTTCGGCGCGAGGTCCGCGCTCGCCGTGAGCTTGGGGAGCGGCGCGCCCTTGTCGTCGGTGACGCGCAGGCGCACGCGGCCGGAGTCGTCGAGCGCGCCGGTGCAGACCTTGGCCGCGACGATGTGCGGGCCTGCGGTCGCCTCGACCTTCGCCGCGAGGCGATCGAAGCGCATCGTCTCGTGGACGTCGTCGCTCTTGTCGAGGTCGGTGCCGTCGAACACGAGGCGCGCGGTGCCGGCCGCGGCGAGGCGCACGACGATCGACCGCTTCGCGTCGAGCGTGATCTTCGACGCGATCCAGGTGCAGCTCTCCTTGCGCGGGGCGACGAAGAGATCGAGCGGGACGCCGCGCGCCTGCGTGAAGGTCGGCGGGAGCGGACGCCACCGGACCTCGACCGTGCCCCACGAGTAGACCTCCTTCGGATCGCCGAACGCGGCCGCGGTCTTCTTCGTCTCGGGCCCGTCGTGCGCGTCGAGCCCGCCGCCGGTGTCGCGGAAGGGACCGAGCACCGCGACGTCGCTGAGGATGCCCGCCTCCGTCTTCGCCTTGTCCGCGCCGGCGGGCGTGCCCTCGTCGGCCTCGAGCGATCGCGCGAGCGCGGCGGCGTCGCCGCGGACGTCGCTCTTCTCCGGCATGCCCGCGATCGCGTCGCGGATCGCCTTCAGCGCGGCTCCCTGCGCGGCGCGGTCTCCGACCTGCGCGATGACCGCGAGCGCGGCGACGCGATCGCCGTCGGTCGGCCCCGCGATCGCGCGCGCCTTGTGCGCGTCGATCGTGAGGTCGGGCGTCTCGGCGGTGTAGCGCGGCGGGCGTGCCTGACCGCTCGCGCTGCCGGTGAGCATGCTCGCGGCGGCGAGGAGGGCGACGACGACACTAGAAGAGGAGGGGAGAGACGGCATCGCGCCCGACACTCTAGGCCGAAACGCCGCCGCTTACCGCGCGAAATCAAGGCTTTAGCGCTGGGTTTGCGCACTTTGAGCGGCGTTGAGTTGCGCATGTTGCGTAATAAGCCACAATGAGAGCCGAGGGCGCACCTTGAACCACAACGACTCTAAAGACGTGACGCAGGAGGATCGCTCGATCGATCCCGACGCCACCGAAGTCGTGGCGATGGATTTCGAGGAGCTCCTCCACATGGAGCTCGACGCGCTGAAGCGGGAGGCGGCGGCGTCGCCGCCTCCGCCTCCTCTTTCCTCCTCGTCGGTTGCGACACCTGCGCGCCGGCCCGCTCTCCTGCTTCCGCCGCCGCGCCGCTCGTCGTCGTCGCGGCTGCCGGCGGCGCGCGCGGGCATCCCGCGGATGCCGATCCACACGCTGCCGCCTCCCGCGCCGGAGGACGACGACGACGACGCGGCGACGTCCTTCTACGATCGCAAGTCGGTTCACTCTTCGTTGCCGAAGGTGAAGGCTCCCTCGGTGCGCAGCGTGAAGTTCCCCGCGGGCGACTTCTCCGCGCCCTCATCGCCGCTCCCGCTCTCGGTCGGCGCGCTCGCGGTCGCGAAGTACGACGCGGGCGACAGCCAGGGCCTCACGCCGTATCAGCCGGCGCTCGCGCCGACGTCGCGCCGCGAGCTCCACGCGCCGGCGACGGGACCCGCCGGCAGCGCGTTCGAGAGCCTCGCGCCGACGTCGATGGGCTCGATGTACCCGAGCTTCCCGCCGGCGGCGGCGCAGCCGCGGGCGTTCGCCTCGACGCTCGCGCTCGTCCTCACGATCGTGTTCGCGCTCGGCAGCGTCGCGCTGATGAGCGTGGCGCTGATGAAGCCCGACGTGCTCGACCGCAGCAAGGTCGTGTTCGGCCTCGGGCCGAAGAAGGACGCCGCTCCTCCTCCGCCGGCGGCTGCTGCGGCCGCGCCTCCTCCGCCGAGCGCGGCGGTCGCGGTGCCGCCGGTGTTGTACCAGGAGGGTGCCATCGAGGAGGTGGGGGAGCACGAGACGGTGCTCGTCTTCTCGGCGTCGTCGAAGGGCCACCGCGTCTTCCTCGACGGCCGCGTCATCGGCGAAGCCAACGAGCAGGGCCTCCTCACGGCCTGCGGCAAACACAAGCTCCAGCTCGGCTCCTCCGGAACACCCCGCCCCGTCGACCTCCCCTGCGGCGGCAGCTGGACCGTCGTGGAGTAGCGCACGGTGAGCACGTACTCACGAAGCGATGCCAGCGTCTGGTAGCTCTTGAACTTCCCGTCGCGATCGTAGCGCTCCGTTGCGTCGGAGAGGACCTCGACGATGACCGTTGGATTGGTGATGGCCTCTGCCAACGAGCGACCGTTCTTGACGACCGTCGCTCCTGGCCTCGAGCTCGAGATACTCCTCGTAGCTGAAGGTTACGGGAGAGGCGGCGTTCATCGCGCGTAGCGAAGCCTTGCACGCGGTCCCTGAACCTCCGAGCGCTCGCGCCCGAGCGCCGCTCAGGCCTGCTTCTTCTTCCCCGCGCGCACCTTCGTGCGGTGCTTCCACGTCGTCTTCTGCTTGGTCGCCGGGGTCGCCTTCTTCTTCTTGAGCGGCTTCGATGCGGCGGTCTTCGGCTCCGTCGTGGCGGTCGGCTCGGAGATGGCGTTGCCTTCGGGGGCAGGGGTGGTCTCGGGCGCTGCGGCGGCGGGCGCGGGCGTCTCTGCTTCCGCCGGCTGCGCGGCGGCGATGGGCGTCGTCGGTGCGGGGATCGTCGTGGTCGCGATGGTCGGGGACGGGTGCGCCGGCATGTAGCGCCACGCGGCGAGGCCGCCGACGAGGAGGCCGAAGACGGCGACGGCGGCGAGGCGGCTGCCCGTGCGGCGCGGCGGAGGGATCAGCGCGAGCTCGGCGCTCGTGAGGTCCGGCTCCGAGGCGAGGATGCGGCGCGGGAGGGGCGGCGGGCGCGGGATCTCGACGAGCTCGATCTCGCTCGAGACCGGACGGATGCTGTCGTCGACCCCCGCGGCCTCGGCGAGCGTGCGCCAGTCGCCGCCGCTCGGGCGCTGCACGCGCGTGTGGAGGCCGATCTCGCCGCGCTCGAACGAGGCGTCGAGCTCGTCGACGCTCATCGCGCAGACCTGACCGTTCGCGAGCTCGACCTGCCAGAGGTCGCGCGCGACGTCGGTCCAGAGATCGACGGAGTCCATCTTGGCGCGGGCATGCAGGGCGCGGGGTGCTTGGGACATGGCGTGGCGACCTCGACGGTGGCGATAGCATCAAGCACGCCCGCTGCCACCTTGTTTTCCGCCGAAATACGCGGGAGAGACGCGCATTTCCGCTGCCTCCGGTCCTCACGTACCCGAGGCGATCGAGCAGCAGGCAGCTGTTCGCGCCGGCCGCCAGGCGTGGTAACTCCGACTCCCCCCTAAACCCTCAAACCCTCGCGAGGTTCGACAATGTCCGCTGCTCCGAATGGCCAGCCGATCACGATGGGCGCTGGAAACAAGCTCCAGGTCCCCGACAACCCGATCATCCCGTTCATCGAGGGCGACGGGACCGGCCGCGACATCTGGCGCGCGAGCGTCCGCGTGTTCGACGCGTCGGTCGAGAAGGCGTACGGCGGCAAGAAGAAGATCGCGTGGCACGAGGTGCTCGCGGGCGAGAAGGCCTTCAAGCAGACCAACAACTGGCTGCCGGACCAGACGGTCGAGGACTTCAAGAAGTACCTCGTCGGCATCAAGGGCCCGCTCACGACGCCGATCGGCGGCGGCATCCGCTCGCTCAACGTCGCGCTCCGCCAGCTCCTCGACCTCTACGTGTGCCTCCGCCCCGTGCGCTGGTTCAACGGCGTGCCGTCACCGGTGAAGAAGCCGGGCGACGTCAATATGGTGATCTTCCGCGAGAACACGGAGGACATCTACGCCGGCCTCGACTGGGAGGCGGGCTCCGCCGACGCGAAGAAGATCCTCGCGTTCCTCGAGAAGGAGTTCCCGAAGGACTACAAGAAGATCCGCTTCCCCGGCACCACCGGCGTCGGCATCAAGCCGGTCTCGCAGGAGGGCACCGAGCGCCTCGTGCGCGCGTCGATCGACTACGCGATCAAGAACAAGCGCAAGAGCGTCACCCTCGTCCACAAGGGCAACATCATGAAGTTCACCGAAGGTGCCTTCATGAAGTGGGGCTACGCGCTCGCCGAGAAGGAGTTCGGCGATCACGTCTACACCTGGGGCCAGTGGGAGAAGACGAAGGAAGCGAAGGGCGAGGACGCCGCGAACGCGGAGCAGAAGGAGCAGCTCGCGAAGGGCAAGGTCCTCGTCAAGGACGCGATCGCCGACATCACGCTCCAGCAGGTGCTCACGCGCGCGAAGGAGTTCGACGTCATCGCGACGCTGAACCTCAACGGCGACTACCTCTCCGACGCGCTCGCGGCGCAGGTCGGCGGCATCGGCATCGCGCCGGGCGGCAACATCAACTACGTCACGGGCCACGCCATCTTCGAGGCGACGCACGGCACCGCGCCGAAGTACGCCGACCTCGACAAGGTGAACCCGGGCTCGGTCGTCCTCTCCGGCGAGATGATGCTCCGGCACCTGGGCTGGACCGAAGCGGCCGACCTCATCATCAAGGGCATGGACGGCGCGATCTCGAGCAAGAAGGTCACCTACGACTTCGCGCGCCTCATGGAGGGCGCGACCGAGATCAAGTGCAGCGAGTTCGGCGACAACATCATCGCCCACATGTGAGGACGGCTCACTTCGCGACGAAGTGGATGTAGAAGGGGAACGTCGCTGCGCGGACGGGCTGACCGTTCACGTCTTGCGCGGCGACGTAGGCCTTCTCGAGCGCGCACTTCTTCGCCGCTTCGCCGAAGCCGCCGCCCGGATCTTCGAGGACGTCGGCGCTCACCGGCTTGCCGTCGGTCTCGACGTGCACGACGACGAGCACGTTCGCGTCGGTCTTCGCCGCGTTCGCGGGGAACGGGCAATCCCAGCGCGTGCCGGGCGTGATCGCCGCGCGCGGCGGCGGCGTCGGTCCCGTCGCCGGACCCGAGGGCGGCGGCGCCGCGCTGCCCGCCGCCTTCGCGCTCGGATCCGAGCTCGCGAGGATGATGCCGAGCGCGATGTCGTTCGCACCCCCCGCGCGGAGGCGCTCCAGCGTGGAGAGGAGCACCTGGAACGAGACCTCTCGCTCCGCGTCGACGACGAAATGGGCGTCCGCGTTCTCGTGCGCGCGCGTCGTCAGCTCGTTGCCGGAGGCGGGCTTGCCGTCCATCGTCGTCGAACCGTCCCGCGCGATCGCGACGTGCACCGTCGACTTCTTCGCGTCGTTCGCGAACTTCGACTCCATCGAGCAACCGGAGACGAGACCGAGGAGGACGAGAGCGAGGCAAAGATGGCGCATGCTCTGATTGTCCGTAAAGGGACAGTCGAGGTCCAGCGCGAGCGCTGCGTCACGCGCAGCAGGGCAGGCTCGGGAGCCAGCGGGGGACCATCTCGCTGCGGACGGTGGCGTACTCCTCGGGGGTGTCGCACTCCATGCAGCGGCCGTCGTCGCGGAAGGAGACGACGTCGAGGGCGCGCGCGAGCATCAGGCGCTGGGTGATGTCCTCGTGCTCGCTGCGCGTCTTCGCGGTCGAGAACTTCATGCACCACGCCGCCGCGGCGAGCCAGTGGGCGTGGTCCTCCGGCTCGAGGAGCAAGAGGCCCGTCGCCTCGCCGAGGCACGAGAGGGCCGCCACCGTCGGCGTGCCGAGGAGGCCCTTGCCGTGGACGAGCGGTACGCCGTCGGGGCCGGCGAAGACCATGACCTCCTCGTCCGTCTCGCGGTACGTGCCGCAGACGAGCGTCTTCGACTTCTTCCCCGGCGCCTTCGCGAGGTCGTGAAAGAGCGTGGGGTCGTAGACGACATCGGCGTCCATCAACACGACCCGCGATTTTCCGTCGAGGATGCCGTGTTTGCTCGTGAACGCGAGGTGGGTGGAGTGGCCGCTCCCCGTCGTGTCGCCCGGGAAGTCGTTCATGATCCACGTCACCGGGACCTTCGCCATCGCCTGTGTCTGCTTGCCGAACGTGGCCTGCGAGCCGACGAGGTAGATCTCGCGCGCGCCCGCGGCGGTGAGCGCGCGGAGGTGCCAGTCGACGAACGTGAGGCCGCTCTCGTGGATCGGCAAGAGCGGCTTCGGCGTGTGCTGCGTCTCCGGAGTCTTCGAGATGCGCTTGCCCATCCCCGCCGCGAGGATGATCGCCTTGTCGATCCGATCGGTCGTCATGCGAGCGCCTCCGCCTCGACGTCGCGGAGCACGACGCGGGCCCCGATCATCGTCGTGATCCACATGCAGAAGGCGTACGCGACGATGAAGAGCTCCGTCTCGAAGAAGAGCCCCGTCAGCACGCCGAGGTGCATGATGGTGAGACCGTTGTCGAACGAGAGGAAGCCGAGGAGGCCCGCGAAGCGGCGCATGCCCGGGCTCGCCGCGCGGCGGCGGATGACGCCGACCGCGTCGCCGTTCTCGGGCCGCACCTCGTAGAGGAGGACCTGGAAGCAGTCGAAGTACACGCCCCAGTAGCCGAGGAGCGTGCCCTTGCCGCCCTCGATGAGCGCCTTCTTCTGGCGGAGCTCCTCGAACGGGCCGTCCTTGTCGTCCTTGAGCGCGGTCTGGAGCTTCCGCTTGTAGAAGTCCCACGCGTTCGCGCAGAGGCCGCCGATCGCGAGCATCGCGCACGCGACGAAGACGCCGGTGCCGCCGAGCTGGAGGCGGTGCGTGAACGCGCACGCCATCGTGATCGCCGCGATCGTGTCGGCGATCTCGTCGAGCGCGCGCCCGAACGGCGAGGACGAGCCCTTCGCGCGCGCGAGCACGCCGTCGAAGCAGTCGAGGATCATCCGGATCTCCGACGCGACGAACGCGACGAGGAGCCAGATCCGCGCCTCCGTGAACGCGACGAGGCCCGCCGCGACGAGGCCGAAGACGATGTGGACGTAGGTGACGTGGTTCGGCGTCAGCCACGGGATGCGCCCGAGGATCGGGAGCAGCGCGCGCGCGGCCGGGTAGCGGTAGAGGCGGTTCGGCGGATCCGTCGCGGCGTCGAGGAGCGCGTCCACGACGTCCTTCGGCGGAGCCGAGCTCCTAGCCACCAAGCGCGGCGCGGAGCGAGGCGCAGAGTCGGTCGAGGTCACCGTCTCCGATCTCTCCCATGACTGCGATGCGGAAGATGGCTCCATCGAACTTCCCTTGTCCTGCGTAAATCACGAATCCGTCGCTCTTGAGGCGCGCGTGGAGCGCCTCGTACGTCTTGCCCTCGGGGAGCGTCCACGACGTCAACGTCGATCCGTAGACGCCATCGCTCTCGAGGAGCAACTTCACGCCCAGCTCCTTGAGCTGGTTCCGCACGCGGAGGGACCGCGCCGCGTAGGTCGCATGACGCGACCTCCAGCCGCCGCTCGCCGCGAGCTCGTCGAGCGCGGCGTCGAGGGCGAACGTCACGTGGGTCGGCAGCGTGAAGGGGGTGGAGCCCTTCGCCTGCTCGGCCGCGTGTTTGTGGAGATCGAGGTACACGCTCGTCGCCCCGGACGGACGCGCGAGCGCCTCGCTCTTCACGAGCACGAACGACACGCCCGGCGCGCCGTGGACGCACTTGTTCGCGGTCGCGGCCGCGGCCTCGATGTTCCAGGCGTCGAAGTCGACGGCCTCGCCCGCGAACGACGAGACCGCGTCGACGAGCATCGGCACGCCGTGCTTCTTGCATAGTGCACCCAACGCGGCGAGGTCGTTGAGGCGACCCGTCGTCGTCTCGTGGTGCACCGCGAGGACGTGCTGGAAGCGCCCGCTCGCGATCGCCTTCTCGGCGGCCGCGAGATCGGGCGGCGAGGTCCACGCCGCCGCGTTCGCGACCTCGTGTGCCTTGCCTTGCGCCTTCAGCATCGCGGCCATGCGCTCGCCGTAGACGCCGTTCGCGACGACGAGCGAGGTGGTCCCCGCGCGCGGGATGACCGCGAGCATCGTCTCGACCGCGGCGGTGCCGGAGCCGCCGACGAGGACGGGCGTGTACGCCTTCGTGTCGTAGATCGCCGTGATCTTCTCGCGCACGCGGCCGACGAGCGCCTTGAACTCCGGCTCGCGATGGCACACGTCCTCCGCCGTGAGGGCGGCGTGGACCTTCGCCGTCATCGAGACGGGGCCGGGGTTCAGGAGGATGGTCTTCACGACGCGGCTCCGGAGGCGAGGTGCTGGCGAAGGCGCGCCGCCACTTCGCGCGGCGTGATCTTCGGGCGCGGGAGGTCTTCCGGTGCGCCGGGGCGCGTCTTGACGTGGAGGAAGCGGAGGCCGTTCTTGCGATCGGCGAGCGCGGCCTCGAGCGCGGCGGCGTCCGCGACGCGCGCGACGTCAGGGTAGCCGCACGCGCGCGCGCAGCCGCCGAGATCGACCGAGTGCGTGACCGTCGACTGCGTGCCGGTCGAGTCGTGCGCCTCGTTGTCGAGGAGCACGTGGACGAGGTTCGCGGGGCGCTCGTAGCCGAGCGTCGCGAGGCAGCCCATGCGCATGAGCAGCGCGCCGTCGCCGTCGAGGACGATGACGCGCTTGTCCGGCCGCGCGCGCGCGAGGCCGAGGCCGAACGGCGCCGCGCAGCCCATCGAACCGACCATGTAGAGCTGGTTGTCGCGGTCGTCGCACGCGTAGAGCTCGCGCCCGGTGTAGCCCGTCGTCGCGACGAGGAGATCGTCCGGGCCGGCCGCCTTCTGCACCGCGCGCAGCACCTCCGTGCGCGAGGGACGCACGGCGGGGAAGTCGGCGAGCGACGCGGCCGGATCGACCGGCGGCACCTGGCGCATCGTCGGCTTCGACGTGAGCTTGTGCGGCGCGACGCTGTCCTTCTTCATCACGAAGCAGAACGGCAGCTCGGTCTTGTTCATGTGGCCGACCGCGCGCTCGATCGCGTTCGCGACCTCGCTCTCCTCGGTCGGGAAGTACTCCCAGCCGACGTTCATCGTCTCGAGCATCTTGGTCGTGATCTGACCCATCAGCTCGTGCTGCGGCTCGTCCTTCGGTCCGCCGGGCTCGCCGCGCAGCGTGACGATGAGCAGCGTCGGGATGCGGAAGATCGCGTTGAGCGACGTCAACGGCGACACCGCGTTCCCGAGCCCCGAGTTCTGCATCATCGTGATCGCGCGCTTGCCGCCGAGCTCGGCGCCGGTCGCGATCGCGACCGCGTCGCCCTCGTTCGCCGCGCCGACGTACGAGAGCGCGGGGCGGCCGCGCGCGTCGGTCGGGCCGTGCGCCTGCGCGTCGATGACGTAGTTGATGAACGGCTTCACGTACGAGCAGGGGACGCCCGTGTAGAGCCCGAACCCGGCCTGGCGCGCCGTCTCGACGAAGGACTTCGCCTCGATCACTGGAAGTTGCTCCCCTTCACGACGTCACTGAGCGTGTTCACGTCGAGCCAGCCGCCGCGCGAGTACACGACGCGCACGCCGTTGCCGTCCTTCACGAGGCGGCGGAGGAGGTCCGGCATCGAGAGCTTCGCGAGCTCCGGCGCGTCGAGCTTGCCGAGGAGATCGGCGATGACCTTGCCGCCGGCGGCCGAGGTCTTGAGGATGCCGGTCCACTCGCCGGTGATGCCCGGCGCGTCCGGTGCCGTCGCCATGTCCTTCAGCGTGACGTGGCCGAGGAGCGTCTTCCGCGAGTGCGGCTCCGACGCGATGACCCAGTCCGCGCGGCGCGGCTTCGACTTGTCGTCCGACGCCGGCAGCGAGTCGACCGCGATCACGAAGTCGCCCTCGGCGTCGAGGAGCTCGTCGAGGACGTGCTTCTTGAACACGACGTCGCCGTAGGAGACGAGGCACGCCGCGCCCTCGAGCGAGGCCTTCGCGGTCGCGAGCGAGGCCACTTCGCCCGTCGTCGCCCACGCGTCGTTGTCGGCGTACGTGACGCCGGGGAGGTTCACGGTCTCCTTCGCGAAGCCGCGGACGACGACGAGGTCGCGCACGTTCGCGGAGCGGTAGGCGTCGAGGATGTGCCCGAGGATCGGCTTGCCCGCGATCGGGAGCATCGTCTTCGGCTTGTCCTTCACGAGGTCGCCGAGCGTCTCGTCGCCGCGGCCGGCGGCGAGGACGATGCCGCGCGTGACGACGCCGCCCTGCGGGAGGTACGCCTTCTCGGCCTTCTCGAGCTCGGGCTCGCCTTGGAGGCGGAACACGTCGGCGAGCGGCGCGACCTTCTCCTCCACGTTGATGAGCGACTGGTCCTCGAAGATCTGCTTCGCCGTCGCCTGCATCGTCGCGAGCGCCGAGCGCATGAGGTGGTTCGCCCAGATGACGATCTTGAAGCCGGCCTCGCGGAAGGCCTCCGTCGGCGTCGTGTAGTACTTCGTCGGGACGATCACGAGCGGGAGCCGGTCGCCCCACTCCTTCTTGAACTGGAGGATCTCGGCCGCGTTCTTCTTCGACGAGTGGATGAGCACCGCGTCGGCGCCGGCCTTCCGGTACTCCTCGCCGCGCTTGATCGCCTCTTCCATGCCGTGGCCCGCGATGAGCGCCTCGACGCGGGCGACGACCACGAAGTCGTCGTCGCGCTGGGCCTCCTTCATCGCGCGGATCTTCCCCGCGTGCTCGAACATGTCGGCGAGCGGCTGCGCGGTGCCGCGGATGAAGCTGTTCGTCTTCGGGAACAGCTTGTCCTCGATGCAGACGCCGGCGATGCCGCGCTGCTCGAGCTTCGTGACGAGGCGCCGCGCGCTGTTGAAGTTGCCGTAGCCGGTGTCGCCGTCGAGGAGGATCGGCACCTTCGTCGCGTCGGCCATGAACTCGACGACCTCGAGCACCTGCGTCCAGCTCGCCTCGTTGTTGTCGCGCACGCCGAGCGCGGCCGAAATCGAGAGGCCCGAGCCCCAGATCCCTTCGAAGCCGGCTTCTTCGGCGATCTTCGCCGAGAGGCCGTTGTGGGCCTCCATCAGGAAGTGGAGGCCGGGCCCCCGAAGCATGTTCTTGAGGGCGGTAGACTTCTTGGAAACTGGTTGAACCATTTGCTCACCTGACGATGCAAACAACGCACCCTCCGCTCGGGACGGAGCCCGAGCAGGCGCAAACTCTGGGAAACGGCCCCGTAACACGGAGTTGGCGCGGGCGCAGGCGGGGCGTAGCGCGAAGCGTTCTACGCAGCTGCGCGCTTCACGGCGCGTAGACGAAGCGGCGCACGACGACCTCGAAGCCCGAGGGCGGCTCTTCGCCGCGGAAGAGCCAGAGATTCAGGTGAACCGGGCGCGGATCTTCGCCCGCGCCGCCGACGGGCCGGTGCTCGCGGAGCGCGATCGGGACGCCGTTCGCGCCGTGACCATGCCGGCTCGCGAAGCGGACGACGTCGCTCCGCCACTCGAACGCGTGCGACGTGTGCGTGCCGTAGAGCGTGAGCGGGAAGCGCTCGCTCCAGAGCGGCTCCGCCCCACCACCCCAGAGCGTGAAGCTCCCGCGGTCGGCGTTCGGATCGCCCCACTGCGCGATCTCGACGTCGATCTCGCTCGTCGCGTCCGGCGGCGTGCCCCAGCGCGGGTAGTTGAAGAGGCCGAGCACGGCTTGCGGCGGCAGCTCGTCGAGGCGGCCTTCGACGTCGAAGCGGTAGGTGCCCCAGCCGAAGGGCTCCACCGACCGGATCTCCGCGCAGCTCCAGCGCCCGCTCGCGTCGCGCGCGACGCGGAGGTGGAGCGCGCCGGCGTCGTCGACGAACACGTTGTCGGCGCGCCAGCGGTTCGGGCCGGGGCCGAAGCCGTCGCCGTCCTTCACGATCCAGTCGTGACCCGAGAACCGGATCGTCCGCGCCGCCGCGAGCTCCACGGCCTGCGACCCGTGCTCCGTCTCGGCGTCGGCATCGCAGCCGAGGAGGCACCCGAGAAACGCGAGGAAGAGGAGGCCGAGCGCGCGTCGCACGTCGAAGGTCTGCCACGCGCAGCGATGCGTGCAACCGCCGTCATGCTTGCGCAGCGACCTGCGCAAATGGGTTAGAACGGCTCCGTGTCGACGCCGCGCGAGAGCCTGTTGCTCCTGTCCGACGTGCATCTCGGGAGCGATCTGAACGACGGCGGGCACACGCACCCGCGGTCGAGCGACATCGATCGCGACCTCGCGCTCTGCCTCGCACACTACAGCTCGTTGCCGCCCGCGCCCGGCGCGAAGCGGTGGCGGCTCGTCGTCGTCGGCGACTTCGTCGACTTCGTCGGGATGTCGATCGATCCGCGTCCCGGCGACGCGCTCGAGGGCGAGCTCTCCGAGAGCGAGAAGGGCTACGGCCTCGGGGGCCGCGCGGACCGCGTGCTGCTCAAGCTCGCGCGCGCGGAGGAGCGCCACGCCGACGTGTTCACGTCGCTCCGCGTCTTCGTCGCGGCCGGCAACGCGGTCACGTTCGTGCAAGGCAACCACGACCTCGAGCTGCACTGGGACGCGGCGCAGGAGGCCTTCCGCGATCGCATCGCGGGCCCCGACGACGACGCGCGCGCGCGCATCGACTTCGAGCCTTGGTTCGTCCACCGCGAAGGCCTCGTCTACGTCGAGCACGGGCATCAGTACGATCCGTTCTGCGCGGTGCCTTACGTGCTCGCGCCGGTGTCGCCGCTCGAGCCGGCGCGCGTGTTCCCGTCGCTCTCGGACGCGCTCCTCCGTTACATCGTCCGCCGCACGCCGGGGATGAAGGAGTACGGCCACGAGGACCGCGGGCTCGCGAGCTACATCTCGTGGGGCCTGATGCTCGGTCTGCGCGGGGCGGCCGATCTCCACCGCCGCTTCTGGGAGTGCGTGCGCATGCTGCAGGACGTGGCCGCCGCGTACGACACGCCGGCGGGGCTCGTCGTGAAGCGGGAGCACGAGGTGAGGCTCGAGGAGCGCGCCGCGCGGACCGGCGTGCCGCGCGCGAAGCTCGAGGAGGCGCTCGCCCTGCACGTGCCCTCGATGGTGCGGACGCCGCGCCTGGTCCTCGCGAGCGTCATGCTCGATCGCCTCGGCGTCTTCGCGCTCGCGCTGCCGCTCCTCGTGACGCTGCTCGTCCTCGGTCAGTGGTTCCCCGCCGCGATCGTGGCGGTGGTGTGGCTCCTCCTCCACGCCGAGCTGTCGGCGGGCCGCCCGAGCGTCGACCCCGCGAAGCTGATGGCCGAGCGCGCCGCCGAGCTCGTTCGTCTCTTCCCGGCGTCGTTCGTCGTGATGGGCCACACCCACGTCCCCGACACACGCGACCTCGGCGCCGCGACCTACGTGAACCTAGGCTCCTGGGCCGAGGGCGAGCCCGAACAGGACGAGACGAACCCATACCGCGCCGCGCGCACGCACCTCGTCATCCACGAGCACGACGACCGGCACGAAGCCCAGCTCTACGCCTGGAAGGAGGGCGCACCGCGCGAGGTCCGCGTCGTCGCGCGCGTGCTCGCGAAGCGAACGGCGCTGCGCTAGCGTGTCCGGATGGTGCTTCGTTCCGTCCTTGGGTCCTTCGGTGTCATGAGTCTTGCTGCCTTCGCGTCGCTCGCCGCGTGCTCGGACGACGATCCGCAGCCGAACAGCTCCACGAGCTCCACGAGCTCCTCGAGCAGCACGAGCTCTTCGAGCAGCGGCGGTCCGGACGCGAGCGACGAGCCGGAGCCGATCGAGGCGGAGGCGAACAAGTGGACGTGGGTCCCGTTCGCGGACTCGACCTGCGCGAACGGCTCGCCGACCGGCCTCGGCATCAACAAGGGCACGTCGAACCGCGTCGTCATCTACCTGGAAGGCGGCGGCGCGTGCTGGAACGACGCGACGTGCAAGATCGGGCAGCTCGCGTCGAACATCGACGGCTTCGACGAGACGAAGTTCAACGGGCGCGTGGCGCAGATGCCGGGCTCGCACCTCGATCGCGCGACGGAGGGCAACCCGTACAAGGACGCGAGCCTCGTCTACATCCCGTATTGCACGGGCGACGTCCACTCGGGCGACAAGGAGGCCGACTACGGCACGCCGGCGCTCAAGCACTTCGGGCGGCGCAACATCGCCGCGTTCCTGAAGCGCCTCGTCCCCACCTTCAAGGACGCCGAGCGCATCACGCTGACGGGCTCGAGCGCGGGTGGCTTCGGCGCCGCGATCAGCTACGGTCGCGTCGCGGAGGCGTTCAGCGGCAAGCGCGTCGACCTCGTCGACGACTCGGGCCCGCCGTTCCCGGCCGACAAGATGGTCCACTACAACGCGGCCTGGTCGCCGGCGTGGGACCTCGAAGGCGCGTTCCCCGCCGACTGCGAGGGCTGCGCGGCGGATCCGGTGAAGCTCCTCCCGTACTACTTCACGAAGTACCCGAGCAGCCGCTTCGCGCTCCTCTCCTACGACGAGGACCAGACGATCCGGAACTTCTTCAAGTTCCCCGACACGATGCCGGGCACCGAGTTCAAGTCGACGCTCGGAACCGTCACGAGCGACACGTTCGACGGCTCGACGAACGGTCGCTACTTCGTGCTCGCGGGCACCGGCCACACGATGCTCTTCAAGATGGACCCGCCCGGAAACAACGAGACCGGAACGCCGCTGCCGCCGGTGACGGGAGAAGGCGGCGTCACGCTCGCGCAGTTCTTGACCGCGATGGACACCGACGCGACCTGGAACGGCGTGAAGCCCTGAGCTATAGGGGGCGCCCATGAAGCGCCCCCTCGCCGTTCTATTCATCGCCGTCGCGTCGCTCGTTGCCTGCTCGGACGACCCCGCGTCGACGAGCAGCTCGAGCTCGTCCTCATCGTCGACGTCGTCATCGACCTCTTCGTCGACCAGCTCGAGCGGCAGCAGCGGCGCGGATCCGGACGCAGGCGAGGAGGGGCCGAAGCCGATCGAGGCGAAGGTGAACGAGTGGACGTGGGTGCCGTTCGCCGACTCGACCTGCGCGAACGGCAGCACCACCGGCATCGGCGTGAACATGGGCACGGCGAAGAAGCTCGTCGTCTACCTCGAGGGTGGCGGTGCGTGCTGGAACAAGACGACCTGCGGCAACTCGCAGATCGTCGCGAACATCCCGGGCGGCTTCGGCGAGGACAAGTTCGAGGCGCAGGTCGAGGCGTTCCCCACCAGCATCTTCGACCGCACCGTGGTGGAGAGCCCGTACAAGGACGCGAGCTTCGTCTACGTCCCGTACTGCACCGGCGACGTCCACTCCGGCGACAAGGAGCAGGACTACGAGGGGATGAAGATCAAGCACTTCGGGCGTCGCAACATCGTGGCGTTCCTGAAGCGTCTCGTGCCGACCTTCAAGGACGTGGAGCGCGTCACGCTGACCGGCTCGAGCGCGGGCGGCTTCGGCTCGGCGATGAACTACGAGCGCTTCGCGGTCGCCTTCGCGCCGACCCGCGTCGACCTCATCGACGACTCCGGGCCGCCGTTCCCGCCGGAGAAGCTGCCGCACTACGCGACGTGGTCGGAGATGTGGGACCTCCCGGGCGGCTTCAGCGCGGCGTGCGAAGGTTGCGCGACGGACGTGACGAAGATCTTGCCCTACTACATGAAGCAGTACCCGAAGGCGCGCTTCGCGGTCCTCTCCACCGAGCACGATCAGACCATTCGGATGTTCTTCACGTTGCCCTTGCCGATGAGCGCGACCGACTTCAAGACGACGCTCGAGGCGACGATGGCGGCGACCTTCGACACGTCGACGAACGGCCGCTACTTCATCGACGACGGCACCGCGCACACCTTCCTTCGCCGCGTGTTCAGGAAGGACGGCGACGCCTTCACGGTCGAGTCCGGCGGCGTTTCGCTCGCGAAGTTCCTCTCGGACATGGACTCCGACGCCGCAGACTGGGCCACGGTCAAGCTCGCACGTTGACCGGCCGGCGAGGGAGCCCTAGAACGGCGCCCATGCCCACCCGCAAGAAGATCGGTCTCATTGGCGCAGGCAACATCGGCGGCGAGCTCGCGCGGCTCTGCGCGAACAAGGAGCTCGGCGACGTCGTGCTCTTCGACATCCCTGCGAAGGAGAGCTTCGCGAAGGGCAAGGCGCTCGACCTCGAGCAGAACAGCTCGATCCTCGGCTACGACTCGAAGCTGACCGGCAGCTCGAAGTGGGAAGACCTCGCGGGCGCGGACGTCCTCATCGTCACCGCCGGCATCCCGCGCAAGCCGGGGCAGTCGCGCGACGACCTCGTCGCGGTCAACCTCCCGATCATCCGCGACGTCGCGAACAACGCGAAGAAGCACTGCCCCGATGCGTTCGTCATCGTCGTGTCGAACCCGCTCGACGCGATGGTCTACGAGTACAAGCGCGTCACCGGCTGCGACCGCTCGAAGATCGCGGGCATGGCCGGCGTCCTCGACTCCGCGCGCTTCCAGCTCTTCCTCGCGCGCGAGGCGGGCTGCAGCGTGAAGGACGTGCGCGCGATGGTGCTCGGCGGCCACGGCGACGACATGGTGCCGGTGCTCTCGATGACGACGATCAACGGCATCCCCGCGTCGACCTTCATCGCGAAGGACAAGCTCCAATCGATCATCGAGCGCACGCGCAAGGGCGGCGGCGAGATCGTCAACCTCATGGGCACGAGCGCCTACTACGCGCCGGCGTCGGCCGCGGTCGCGATGGCGGAGGCGTACCTCCTCGATCAGAAGCGCGTCCTCGCGTGCGCGGCGTACCTCGACGGCGAGTACGGCTACAAGGACACCTTCATGGGCGTCCCGGTCGTCGTCGGCGGCAAGGGCGTCGAGAAGATCGTCGACATCAACCTCTCCGAGGAAGAGAAGGGCATGCTCGCCAAGAGCGCGCAGTCGGTCCAGGCCGTCATCGACGTCGTCAAGGCCCAGTGATGGATATCACTGGGCACGAGCTCGCGAAGGTCGCTCAGAAGACGCCCTGAGCTTCACTTCACCGAGACGGTGAGGTCGTACGAGTGGCACGTGCCGTCGGACGCGCTCTTGCGGACGCGGACGTAGGTGGTGCCGCTCTCGTCCGTGCCGCTGCAGTCGGTGTTCAGCGAGACCGTGCCGGTCGAGATGCAGCCCCTGCCAGGGCTGCTCTCGACCGTGCCGCTTCCGTTGCAGTACGAGTAGTTCGGGAGCGAGTCGCAGACGTGGAAGATCGCGACCTCGAGCTTGCGATCGGTGGACGTCGCCGTGATCGTCGGGTTGCCGTTGAGGCCGCGGTCCGCGACGTAGAGAGAGAACCAATCCTCGTCGCCGTCGGAGGCCTCGAGCTTCGCGATCGTGCGGTCGTAGCCGTCCCAGTCGTTGCCGGCGCCGAGGCTCGTCGCGTCGCGGTAGCTGTTGTTCGGCTCGCGCTCGTCGGTCGCGCACGTCGTCGGGCACGTGCCGCAGCTCACGGTGCCGCCGCAGCCGTTCGCGTGGACGCCGCACGTCTTGCCGAGCCGCTCGCACGTCGTCGGCGTGCAGATCGAGCCGGGCTCCTCGCACGCGCCGCAGTTGAACTTGTTCCCGCAGCCGTCGTCGTGGTCGCCGCACGCGCCGCCGACGTCCTCGCACGTGATCCCGAGGCAGGCCTTGCCGCTCGTGTCGGTGGTCGCCTTGCCGTCGGTCCTCGGCGCGCCCGTCTTCGGCGCGCCGCACTTCGCGCCGCTCTGGTCGTCCGCCGCGCCCGCGGCCGGCTTCTCGCCGAACGCGAGGGGCGTCGTCGCGGCGGGGATCGGCACCGCGATCTCGCCGAGCTCGACCTCCTTGTCGAACATCCCGCCGAGCTCGACGACGAGCGTGCCCTTGAGGATCAAGTTGCCCGACGTCGCGAGCTCGCCGCGGTAGCTCGCCATCTCGCTCGCGACGCCGATGCAGGAGCCCTTGAAGGTGGAGCGGAGGACGCTGCCCTCCACGACGGAGAGGCGAAGCTTGCCCGGCGTCGCGCCGAGCGGGATCTCGGGGAGATCGGCGGCGGGGATCCTCGCCTCGACCCGCGCGCTCTCGTTCTCGCCGACGAGGAACGGATCGAACGCCGCCTCGCCCTTGATCGCGATGTCGATGTCCTCGAGCCCGGGCAGGTCCTCGTCGATCGTCTTGAGCGGCGACTCGACCTTGAGCTTGCCGTCGAGCTTCACGTGCACGTTCACCGCGAGCTTGCCGGAGCCCTTCTTGCCGTCGAGCCCGTTCGCGCTCGGCGTTCCGATCGCGATGACCGAGACGCCGCCGCCCGCCGCGAGCTTCAGCTGCACCTGCGCTGGCGAGCCCGACGGGACGAGACCGGTGTCGAACGAGAACGACGACAGCGGCTCGGCCTTCGCGCTCAGCACGATCTCCCCCGTCGCCTCCGACGACGCGCTCTTCGGGTCGGAGGCGGGATCGTCGGCGCAGCCGGCGGCGAGGGCGGCGAGGACGGGAAGGAAGCCGAGGACGCGGAGGGGAGCCTTCATGATGTCGCGCAAAGGTGCACACGGGGTGCCAGTGTAAGTATCGTGTGATTCCATGGGGTTGGGCGCGACCTCATACCTCCCGCGGTCTTTCGGCGTCGCAACGTCGCGACACCATGATCGGTTGTTTCGCCGTGTTAGGGTCGGGGCGATGGTGCGCCGGCTCGCTCTCCTCTTCTGTGTCCTCGTCGCGGTGATCGCGTGCGCCGAGACGCGGCAGCCGACGCTCGAGGCGACCGCGACCACGACGACGCTCGCGCCGGGCCAGAGCGCGAACGTCATCGTGACGCGCCGCTTCCCCGGCGGCGGTCCGATCGAGAACGTGACCGATCGCGTGGCGTTCACGGTCACGCCGCGCGACGTGCTCGACGTGGAGCCGGACGGCGTCGTCTCGCCCGGCTCCCAGAGCGGCAACGCCACGCTGCGGATCGACGATCCCGACAGCGAAGCGTCGACGTCGCTCTCTTTCGTCGTCCTCGGCTCGAAGGTCGCGTCGCTGCGGATCGATCCGACGCCGACCGCCGCGCTCGCGCCGGGACAGATCCGCATCTTCACCGCCGTCACCACCTTCGAAGGCGGCGCGATCGACGACGCGACGGCGCGCGTGCAGTGGTCGTCGTCGAACGAGGCCGCGGCCACGGTCGGTCGCACGCAGGGCTCGTTCGGCGTCGTGACCGCGATCGCGGAGGGGGAGACGACGATCACGGCGCTCGACGTCGCGAGCAACGTCGAGGCGCGCACCGTCGTCGTCGTGCGCGGCGCGGCGCCCTCGCTCGTCGCGATCAACGTCACGCCGAACCCGGCCACCGTCGCGGTGGGCGCGCCGTTCCCGTTCGTCGCGACCGGCGTCTACGCGAACGGCAACACCGTCGACGTCACGCGCTCGGCGGCGTGGTCGACCTCCGACGCGACGAAGGCGACGATCGACGGAAACGGCGTCGCGGTGGGTGTCGCGATCGGCGACGTCACCGTCACCGCCGCCGACGGCGCGAGCGGGATCAAGGGCTCCGCCGCGCTCAAAGTGCAGTGATCTTCCGCGCGCCTCCTGGGTAGCGCTTCGAAGAACCCGCGTGTTAGCTTCGCCCGCGTGAAGATTCACGAGTACCAGGGCAAGCAGGTCTTCGCGAAGTACGGCGTTCCGGTCCCGAAGGGGTATCCGGCCTTCACCGTCGACGAAGCGGAGGCGGCAGCGAAGAAGCTCAAGGCCGAGACCGGCAAGGACATCGTCGTCGTCAAGTCGCAGATCCACGCCGGTGGTCGCGGCAAGGGCGGCGGCGTGAAGGTCGCGAAGAGCGGCGCCGCCGAGGCGCGCCAGCACGCCGAGAAGATCCTCGGCATGCAGCTCATCACGCCGCAGACCGGGCCGGAGGGCCAGAAGGTCCGCCGCCTCTACATCGAGGAGGGCGCCGACATCCTCCGCGAGCTGTACCTCGGCGCGCTCGTCGATCGCGACACGCGGCGCATCGCGTTCATGGCGTCGACCGAAGGCGGCATGGACATCGAGAAGGTCGCGCACGACACGCCGGAGAAGATCCTGACCGTGTACGTCGACCCCGTCGTCGGCCTCATGCCCTACCAGGCGCGCGAGCTCGCGTTCGGCCTCGAGCTGATGCAGCACGGCAAGGAGACGGTCGCGAAGTTCGTCCGCCTCATCAGCGCGCTCTACCGCTGCGTGATCGAGGAGGACTGCTCGCTCATCGAGGTCAACCCGCTCGCGATCATGAAGAACGGCGACGTCATCGCCCTCGACTCGAAGATCAACTTCGACGACAACGCGGAGTTCCGTCACAAGTCGTGGACCGAGCTCCGCGACAAGGACGAGGAGGACCCGGTCGAGCTCGAGGCGAAGGAGGCGGGCCTCAACTACGTGTCGCTCGACGGTAACGTCGGCTGTCTCGTCAACGGCGCCGGCCTCGCGATGGCGACGATGGACATCATCAAGCACGCGGGCGAAAAGCACGGCGTCGCGCCGGCGAACTTCCTCGACGTCGGCGGCGGCGCGACGCAGGAGCAGGTGACGCAGGCCTTCAGCATGATCCTGAAGAGCGACAAGGTGAAGGCGATCTTCGTCAACATCTTCGGCGGCATCATGAAGTGCGACGTGATCGCGAGCGGCGTCGTCGCGGCGGCGAAGGAGCTCGGCCTCAAGGTGCCGCTCGTCGTCCGGCTCGAGGGCACGAACGTCGACCTCGGTCGCAAGATCCTGAACGAGAGCGGCCTCGCGATCCAGGCCGCGACCAACATGGCCGACGGCGCGCAGAAGATCGTCGACGCTGTTTCCAAGGGAGCGAGCAAGTGAGCATCCTCGTCGGTAAAGACACGAAGCTGATCGTCCAGGGCATCACCGGCGGCGCGGGCTCGTTCCACGCGAAGCAGATGATCGAGTACGGCACGCAGGTCGTCGGCGGCGTCACGCCGACGCGCGGCGGCGAGAAGTTCGAGGCTAGGGGCCCCGCGTCTTCGGGGGGACAAGACAAGGCGGTCCCCGTGTTCAACACGGTGAAGGAGGCGGTGAAGTCGACCGGCGCGAACGCGACCGTGATCTTCGTCCCGCCGCCGGGCGCGGCCGACGCGATCCTGGAGGCCTTCGACGCGGACCTCGATCTCGTCATCTGCATCACCGAGGGCATCCCCGTCGTCGACATGCTCGGCGTGCGGCGCGTCCTCGAGGCGAAGCAGAACGCGGCGCGCCTCGCCGGCAAGAAGGTGCCGTACCTCGTCGGCCCGAACTGCCCCGGCGTCATCACGCCGGGCGCGTGCAAGATCGGGATCATGCCGGGCCACATCCACAAGGTCGGCAACATCGGCGTCGTCTCGCGCTCGGGCACGCTCACGTACGAGGCGGTCGGCCAGCTGACCGCGCTCGGCATCGGGCAGTCGACGTGCGTCGGCATCGGCGGCGATCCGGTCAACGGCATGGACTTCGTCGACGTGCTGGAGCTCTTCCAGGCCGACCCCGACACGCACGGCGTCATCATGATCGGCGAGATCGGCGGCGGCGCGGAGGAGCGCGGCGCCGAGTTCATCAAGAACAAGATGACGAAGCCTGTCGCGGCGTTCATCGCCGGCACGACGGCTCCGCCGGGCAAGCGCATGGGCCACGCCGGCGCGATCATCTCCGGCGGCAAGGGCACCGCCGCCGCGAAGATCGAGGCGCTCACCGCCGCCGGCGCGAAGGTCGCCCCGACCCCGAGCGACATGGCGAGCACGCTCAAGTCGATGATGACCTGATGTCACGCGCGCGCCTCGCCGCCGCCGCCTTCGTCGCGACGCTCGCCACCACGAGCGTTGCGGCCGCTGACGACGAGCCAGGCACCCCGCCACCAGCCACCCCGCAGGAGCCACCGAGCGCGGCGCCGCCATCGAACACTGCGTCGCCGCCGAGCGCGCCGCCGTCGAACGCGGTGCCGCCGCCGAGCGCGGTGCCGCCGAACGCGGTGCCGCCGTCGAATGCGGTGCCGCCATCGAATGCGGTGCCGCCGTCGAATGCGGTGCCGTCGTCGGGTGATGCGGCGCTGTCGACTGGAGATGTGGTGACGGTGGAGGAGGGGGCGCCGAAGGCTGGCGACCTCATCATCGGGTCGTCGGAGCCAGGCGGCAACCAGCGCCTCCTCGGGGCGGTCGCCGGCGGCGCGGGTTTCCTCACGTTCGCGATAGGCTCATTTTTCACGATTTCAGCGATGACCCTCTACGACGAGGCGGACGCCCGCTGTAGAGGGGGAGTCTGCACGCGCGCCGACGTGAACGACGGCCATCTCGCGCGCGACCGCGCCAACGCCGGCGGCTGGGTGATGCTCGGCGGTCTCGCGCTCATCGTCGGCGGCGCCGCGCTCTATTTCACCGCGACGCCGAAGGGCACGCGCATCGGCGTCGCCCCCACGCTCGGCGGCCTCGCCGCGGCGGGAACGTTCTGAATGACGAAAATGACGAAGATGCCGAAGGCGCTCCGCGTCCTCGCGCCCGCCCTCGCGCTCGTCCTACCCGCCGCCGCGTGCGCCGACGTGCTCGGCCTCGAACCGCTCATCGAGACTAGCCCCGACGCTGCCAGCCCCGCCGACGCCACACCGGAGCCCACCCCAGACGCCGACACCCCAGCGGAGGCCGCCGCCTCGGACGCCTCGGACGCCGACGCCGCACCGTCCCCGCCCATCGCCGCGGACGCTTCGAACGACGGCTGACTCACGCTCGCCACGCCGCCGCGGACGCCGACGCCGCGCCGGACCGCCGCGGACGCTCGCCGCGTGCGGGAGCTGCCCGTGGCGTCGGACCCGTCGCGACGTCGTGGACACCGGCGTCGTGTCGGAGCCGTTCGTCGCTGTGGACGCCTCGAACGGCCGCGGGCGGCCGAGCCTCGAGCGCGGCGTGAGGCGAGCGCTACTGGCGGACGAACTTGAAAGGGATGTTGATCGTCGTCGGGGAGCCCGGGGCGGGGAAGGTCCAGCTCTTCACCTGGCTCTCGATGCACTTGCCCAGCGCGGGGTCGTCGCCCGAGGACGAGACGCTCGACACCTGGCCGTTCGGCGCGAGGTTCGCGGTGACGGTCACGCTGGCGCTCGACCTCTCGCTCGCGCCGCGCTCCCAGCACGCCCGCTTCACGCCGGCGCGGTGGGCCGCGACGACGCGCTCGACGGCGGCGGCCTCGAGGCCGCGCCAGTGCGGGTCGGGCCCCTGCGCGCAAGAACAGAGCGGGTCGCCGGGGGGACACCGGCACGGCTCCTCTCGGCGTTGCGCCGCGGGGAGCTGGCGGCGGCACTCCAGCAGCTCGGCCGTGCACTTCGCGGCGTTGGCGTCGGCCGCGGCTTGGAGCGCGCTCGTCTGCGCCGACAGAGCGGCCGCGACCTCTCGCTGCGCGCGAAGCTCCTCCTCGAACCGGTCCCGCCCCCGCGCCGCGCTCAACGTCGTGACCGCGGCCGTGATCGCGACGAGGAGCGAGCCCCCGACGGCGAGGAAGAGCGGACGCTGCGACGGCGAGAGGCGCTCCGCGAGCTTGGCGTTCTCCGCGCGCAGCTCCGCGACCTCCTCCTCCGCGCGGCGGACCCTCTCCTGCGCCGCCTGGAGCTCGGAGCGGAACGCGTCGCTCATTCGTGGATCCCGACTTCGGTGCGCTCCAGCGCGAGCTCGAGATCGGCGATCACTCGGCGCGCCGCGTTCAACCCCGCCACGCCGACCACGCCCGCGGCGGGCCCGCAGCCGCGCCCGCACGTGTAGAGGCCGCTCAGCGGCGTGGTCGGCGGGAGCCGATCGCCGAAGAGCGCCGTGTCGTCGACGTGATGGAGATGCCCCCGCGTCACGCCGAAATGCGTCTCGAGCTTCTTCGGATGGAGGAGCACCGTGTCGACGACCGACGCGCGCGCGCCGGGCGCGAACGACTCGAGCGTGTCGAGGAGCGCGCTCGTGAAGCGCTCCTCCTCGCTCGTCCACGTGCTGCCCGCGACGTCGTACGGCACCCACGGCACGAGGAGCGACGCGCTCTCGCGACCGTCGGGATCGCGGATGCTCGGGTCCGCCGCGTTCGGGAACACGAGCTCGATCGGCGTCTCGATCGGGATCCGCCCCGCGTTCGCGTCGGCGAAGGCGCGGCCGAGCGCGCGCACCGCGTCGTCCTCGCCGCCGGGGAGGAGGAGCGTCGTCGCGCGGTGCTGGCCGTTCTCCTCGGGCAGGCACGCGAAGCGCGGGAGCTCCGCGAACGCGACGAGGAGCTTCGCGATCCCGCCCGGGCGCACCCAGGCGTCGATGCGACGCGTGTATTCTGCAGACAAATGGGACGGGCCGACGAGCGCGCGGAGGCGCCACGGGTCGGCGCTCGTGACGACCGCGTTCGCGCGGAGGATGCGGCCGTCCTCGAGCACGACGCCGGTCGCGGCGTTGCCCTCGACGAGGATCTGCGTCACGGCGGTGCCGGTCGCGAAGCGGACGCCCGCCGCCTTGCCCGCGTCGCCGAGCGCGCGCGCGACCGCGGCCATGCCGCCGAGCGGGATCGCGTCGCCGCCGCCCGCGGGCGACGCCGCCGCGTGGCGCACGAGCAAGGACGCGCCGCTGCCCGGCGTGTCCCACGACGCGAACGAGCCGCCGAGCGAGTCCGCCGCGAGCGCCGCCTTCACGAGGCCGCTCTGCACGTTGAAGCGCGCGACGTACTCCGCGAACGTGCCGCGGACGAGGCCGGTGAACGCGTCGCGGAGCTCCGGCCGGATCCAGCGCTCGCGGATCTCCTCGATCGACACCGGCGCCGCGATCCACGCCGTCGCGAGGTCGGAGACGAGCGCGTCGAGCTCGGCGTGCATCGCGTCGAGCGCGTCCGCGTCGCTCGGGTCGGCGGCGCGGAGGCCCGCCGCGCCGGGGCCGGCGAGGAGGTAACGTCCCGGCGTCGTCGTCGGCACGAAGAGCGCGGGATCGCGCGGCGCGAGCGGGAGCGTGACGCCGAGCTGCGCCGCGAGCGCGCCCGGGACGAAGCCCACGCGGTGCGCGCCGGTGAAGGTGGGGAGGCGCGGCGCCTTCGCGAACGGGAACTCGGTGCGATGGATGCCGCCGACGATCTGCTTGTCGTCGAGGACCTGGACCGTGAGGCCCGAGCGGCAGAGGAAGAGCGCGCAAGCCAGGCCGTTCAAGCCTCCGCCGACGATGAGCACGTCCGGCTGCTGCATCCCTCACGGAGTATCACGTCTTGCAGTTTTTCGCGGCCGATCCTAAAGGGTTGCCCGCGACTCTTACTCAGACTCAGGAGCCCCCTATGGCCGTCGAACGCACGCTGTCGATCATCAAGCCGGACGCCGTCGAGAAGAAGAAGGCCGGCGCGATCCTCGCACTCCTCGAGGAGTCGGGGTTCAACATCCTCGCGTGCAAGCGCGTGCACCTCTCGAAGGAGGTCGCGGAGGGCTTCTACGCCGTCCACAAGGCGCGCCCCTTCTTCGGCGAGCTCGTGCAGTTCATGACCCGCTCGCCGGTGTTCGTCGCCGTGCTCGAGCGTGAGGACGCCGTCCTACAGTACCGCAAGGTCATGGGCGCCACCGATCCGGCGAAGGCCGACGCGGGCACGATCCGCAAGCTCTACGGCGCGAACGTCGGCGAGAACGCGTGCCACGGCTCCGACTCGCTCGAGAACGCGCAGATCGAGATCGCCTACTTCTTCCCCGCGTCCGAAGTCTCCCCCAAGGCCGGCTGAGGCATCCTCATGGAAGAGCGCGCTCTCGTCGAGGCGGCATTCGCCGATCGTTCCAAGCTGAAGGATCCGGCCCATGCCGCCGCGGTGGAGCGCGTCATCGCGCTGCTCGATCGCGGTGAGCTCCGCGTCGCGTCGCCGCCGGCCGAAGAGGGGGGCGAGTGGACGACGCACGCGTGGGTGAAGCAGGCCATCCTGCTCTACTTCGGCGTCCGCGGCATGGAGACGATGAGCGTGGGACCCTTCGAGTTCCACGACAAGATCCCGCTGAAGAAGGACCTCGCGAGCCAGAACGTCCGCGTCGTCCCGCCGGGCGTCATCCGCTACGGCGCGTTCTGCGAGCCGGGCGTGATCGTGATGCCGGGCTACGTGAACATCGGCGCGCGCGTCGGCGCCGGCACGATGGTCGACACCTGGGCCACCGTCGGCTCGTGCGCGCAGATCGGCGCGGGCGTGCACCTCTCGGGCGGCGTCGGCATCGGCGGCGTGCTCGAGCCCCCCGGCGCGCGCCCCGTCATCGTGGAGGACGGCGCGTTCATCGGATCGCGCGTCGTCATCGTCGAGGGCTTCCACATCGGCAAGGAGGCCGTCATCGGCACCGGCGTGTCGCTCACCGCGTCGACGCCGGTGTACGACGTGACCGGGAGCGAGGTCGTGGAGCACCGCGGGAAGGTGCCGGCGCGCTCGGTCGTCATCCCCGGCACGCGCACGAAGAAGTTCCCCGCCGGCGAGTTCCAGATCCCGTGCGCGCTCATCATCGGCAAGCGCAGCGAGAGCACCGACAAGAAGACGAGCCTGAACGACGCCCTCCGCGACTTCGCTGTTCCGGTATGACGAGAGAGGTCGAGTCGCTCGACGCGACGCTGCTCTGGCTCTGCGCGATCCCTTCGCCGATCGGCGAGGAGAAGGAGCTCTGCGACGCGGTCGCCGAGCGCCTCGCGCGGCAGGAGCTCGCCGGTCCCATCCGCCGCTACAACGACTCGATCGTCGTCCCGGTCCTGCGGAAGAAGCAAGCGGGCCGGCCGCACGTCGCGCTGGTGGGCCACCTCGACACCGTGCGCACGGAGAACGGCCCCGCGCGAGCGGAGGGCGGCCGCATCTACGGCGCGGGCGCGGCGGACATGAAGGCGGGGCTCGCGGTGATGATCGTCCTCGCCGAGACGGCGTCGGTGACGGAGCTCGTCGCGTGCGACCTCACGCTCGTCTTCTATGCGCGCGAGGAGGGTCCGTACCTCGAGAACGAGCTCGGGCCGGTGCTCGAAAAGGACGACGACCTCAAGACGGTGGACCTCGCGATCTGCCTCGAGCCCTCCGACAACAAGCTGCACCTCGGCTGCTGCGGCGCGATCCACGCGACGGTCACGTTCCAGGGCCGCACCGCGCACTCGGCGCGTCCGTGGGAGGGCGACAACGCGGTGGTGAAGGCGGCGGGCCTGCTCGATCGCCTCGCGAAGCTCGAGCCGATCGCGCACGAGATCGACGGTCACGTCTACAAGACGGTGACGACGGTGACCCTCGCGAACGGCGGCCGCGGCAAGAACATCGTGCCCGACACGTTCGTGTTGAACCTCAACCATCGCTTCGCGCCGAGCACGTCGTCCGAGCAGGCCCAGGCGGACCTCCGCGCGCTGATCGGCGAGGGCCCGAAGGTCGAGATCACGGACGTCTCGCCCGCCGCGCTCCCGAACGCGAGCCACCCGCTCGTCCAGAAGCTCGTCGCGGCGGGCGTCCGCGGGGTGGAGCCGAAGCAGGCGTGGACGGACGTGGGCCGGTTCGCCGCCCTCGGCGTCCCCGCCGTCAACTTCGGACCGGGCGAAAATGCGCAGGCGCACCAGAAGAACGAGTCGACCGATACGAAGCTGGTCTTCGAGGGCTATCGCATCCTGCTGGGGTGGCTTCTCGGCATGTCGGGCTGACGGAAATCGAGTAGCCTGCGCTCGCGCATGAACTCGGTGATGCGGGGGGCGGCGGTCGTCGTCGCGCTGATGCTCGTCGTGAGCTGCACCCGCGTCTCCAAGCAACCGGAGGACGCGGGGGTGGACGCGGGCGTCGTGGAGGCGCTCGACGCCGCGATCGTCCCGGCCCCGGTCATGCTGGCGACCAACCAGGGCGACATCGCGCGGTTCCCCGACGAGACGCCGATCGCGTCGACCCGCCATACGGCTCAGCGCACGTTCAGTGTGCGTGAAGCGCCGCCGTCCGGCGCCATCGTCGGCCCCCTCGCGAAGGGCACGGAGGTCACCCAGATCGCCTCGCGTGGAGCGTTCGTGCTGATCATTTACGAGAAGACGCCGGGGACCCAGGTGATGGGGTGGGTCCACAAGGACGTCTTCAGCGCGTCGATCCCGGACGCGGGCGTGCTCGCCTGCGCTCCCGGCGAGACGGCGGTCATCAGCGACGGCCTCGCCTGTGGGAAACTCTGCACGGCGGACGCGGAGTGCGCGACCGGCCAGGCCTGCAGCGGCAGCGCGAACAAGGTCCTCCCCGGCAACAAGCCCGGCGAGGCGGTGAAGGTGTGCACGCCGTTCGTCGCGCACGACGCGGGCGCGGGGTCGGCGCCTGACGCGGGAAAACCCGCGGTCGCCGCCGAGGCGGGCGTTCCCGGCCCGCCGGTGAATTCCGCGAGCCCGGACGTCGTCCCAGTCCTTGCCGTGGGGACGACCAAGTGTCCCGCGACGTTCGTGTTCGTCCCGAAGACGGGCAAGTGTCATCGACCGTGCCCGAAGGGGCCCGCCGGCGGCGAGTGCAAGAACCAGCCGTTCTTCTGCATCAAGTGCAACGACAAGGACCTGGTCTGCGCCGAGTCCCAGCAGTGCACCAAGTGACGCCCTCCGCCCGTCGGGATAGCGCCACGATGGAGGTGTTGTGGGTGTTCAAACGACGCCTAAAAAACAGGTGTTTTGGATCAGAACTTCAGCTACGAAAAATGGACAGCGTCGTCTAACGAGCTCGCTGTCAAAGGCTCGGAGGCTAACCGGGTGCACGCGCGTTCTCTCGTGAAGCAAGCGGTTGGTGCAGCGATGATCATCGCTGCTCTGACGACGACCGTTCATTCGGTCGCGTTGGACCGTGAGCTCACGGAGTCGGCCGACTTCCGCGTTCGCGTGCAGGCGGCGCTTCGGCTCGCGAAGGCGGGCGCGTCGTCGCGTCCGGATCTCGAGGCGGGGCTGAAGGACTCGCACCCCGCGGTGCGCATCGCGTGCGCGGGCGGCCTCAAGGACATCGGCGACGCCGCCGCGATCCCCGCCCTCACGCGCGCGCTCAGCGGCGAGTCGTACGCCGGCGCGAAGACGACGATGCAGGACGCGATCGACAAGCTGAAGGCGGGCGGCGCGGTGAAGCAGCCCGGCGGCAACACGTCGCTCGCGGGCGCGCACTACGTCGTGCAGCTCGGGGCGATGAAGAACGTGTCGGGCTCGCGCGGCGACGACCTCGACGCGATCATGCGCTCCGCCGCGCGCGCGAAGGCGGGCTCGATCAAGCACGCGGTCGTCATCGACGGCTCCGATCCGGGCGTCCTCAAGCGCGCGACGGCGGCGAACATCCCGGTCCTCCAGATCGACGGCAACCTCACGAAGCTCACGTCGTCGAAGGGCACCGACGGCGCGACGGTCGTGAGCGCGAAGGTCGACATGTCCGTCCGCAAGCTGCCGGCGCAGACGCTCAAGGGCACCGTGAGCGGCAACGCATCGGGCAGCGCCGGCTCGAGCCGCGGCACGAGCGATCAGGGGATCCGCGAGCTCCAGAACCGCGTCGTCGGCGGCGCCGTCGAGAGCGCCGTCGGCTCGATGGGCAACGAGCTCGCGAGCCTCTCGAAGTAAGGTCAGACCCACCATCCGGCGACGTCGAGCGGCACCGCGTCGAACGGCTCGATGCGCGCCTCGCTCTCGTCGCCATAGGTCGCGAGCTCGAGCCATTGGCCGTTCGTGAGGCGATAGACCGTGAGCGTCCGCGCCTCGAGGTCGACGATCCAATGATGCTTGACGCCGATCTTGGCGTAGTAGGGCTTCTTGATGAGGAGGTTGTGGCGGCGTGTCGTGGGCGAGAGGATTTCGCAGACCCAGTCGGGCACGACCGAGATCGCCGAATCGCGCGGCAGCTCGGGCATCCGCTCCTTCCGCCAGCCCGCGATGTCCGGGGAAATCTCGGGCGTGCCGGGGAGCTCGATTCCGGGCTCGATCAGGAGCCACCAGCCGCCCGGCCCGCCACGACCTTTGCCGAACGGATTCTTGAGGTCACCGCCGATCTCGAGTCCCAGCGCCTGATGCGGCCCGCGCGGCCGCGTCATCGTGTAGAGCACGCCCTCGATGATCTCGCCCTTGATCCCGGGCGGCAGCGCGTCGAGGTCGGCGAGGGTGGGGATCCTCGGTGCCTTCGCCATCGCCTCTGAAGCGTAGCACGCGGCAAAGTGGTAAGAATCGGGCCCTCGGTCATGAGCAAAGTCGCGTCGGAAGTCCGTTCGTCGTTCCTCGATTACTTCAAGCGTCAGGGGCACGAGGTCGTCGCCTCGTCGTCGCTCGTTCCGCAGAACGATCCCACCCTCATGTTCGCCAACGCCGGCATGGTCCAGTTCAAAGACGTGTTCACCGGTCAGGACCGCCGTCCGTACACGCGCGCCACGTCGAGCCAGAAGTGCATCCGCATCTCGGGCAAGCACAACGACCTCGAGAACGTCGGCGTCACCGCGCGCCATCACACGTTCTTCGAGATGCTCGGCAACTTCTCGTTCGGCGACTACTTCAAGGAGGACGCGATCGCGTTCTCGTGGGAGCTCGTCACGAAGGAGTGGGGCATCTCGCCGAACAAGCTCGTCGCGACGGTGTTCGGCGGCGCCGAGGGCGTCCCGGCCGACGACGAGGCGCGGGCGATCTGGAAGAAGGTGACGGGCTGGGGCGACGACCGCGTGCTCGGCATCCCCGGCGTGCCGGGCGACAACTTCTGGCAGATGGGCGAGACCGGTCCGTGCGGCCCCTCGACCGAGCTCCACTTCTTCACCGGCGACGGCGAGACGAACATCGCGTCGTTCGGCGAAGAGCCCACGCCCGACGGCAAGGGCTGGATGGAGATCTGGAACCTCGTCTTCATGCAGTTCGATCGCGCGGGCTCGGAGGCGGCGGGCTACACGCTGGCGCCGCTCCCGAAGCCGTGCGTCGACACCGGCGCGGGCCTCGAGCGCGTGACGAGCGTGCTCCAGGGCAAGACGAGCAACTACGAGACGGACCTCCTCCGCGCGCTCGTCGACAAGGCGGCGGTGATCGCGAAGAAGCCGTACGGCGGCACGCAAGCGGACGACGACGTCTCGATGCGTGTCATCGCCGACCACGCGCGCCTCACCGCGTTCCTCATCGCGGAGGGGATCCAGCCCGACCGCGCCGGCCGCCCGTACGTGCTCCGCCGCGTGATGCGCCGCGCGATCCGCCACGGCCACCGCCTCGGGATCAAGGAGCCGTTCCTGCACGAGGTCGCGCTCGAAGTCGTGAGCACGATGGGCGATCAGTACCCCGAGCTCCGCGAGCGCCAGGCGCTCATCGCGAGCGTCGCGGAGCAAGAGGAGGTCCGCTTCCGCGAGACGATCGACCGCGGTCTCAAGATCCTCGACGACGAGGTGGCGCGCCTCACGAGCGCGGGCCAGTCCACGATCCCGGGCAAGGTCGTCTTCGATCTCGAGGCGACCTACGGGTTCCCGAACGACCTCACCGACGTCATCGCGCGCGAGCGTCGGGTCCACATCGACTACGCGGGCTACAAGGACGAGCTCGAGAAGCACAAGAAGCTCTCCGAGGGCTCGAAGGTCGGCGACGAAGCGGTCGGCGACGTGTGGCGCCACGCGCAGCAGGCGCTCCGCGACGCGGCGGGCGGCAGCGACTCCGCGGCGGTGAAGTTCACCGGCTACGAGCGCGAAGAAGGGGAGGGGCGCGTCCTCTTCCTCGCCCACGGCGCCGAGCGCGCGACGACGGCGACGAAACACGCGAAGCAGGGCGAGAAGGTCGCGGTCGTCGTCGACGAGACGCCGTTCTACGGCGAGTCGGGCGGGCAGGTCGGCGACCGCGGCGTCATCAAGACGAAGTCGGGCGGCAAGGTCCGCGTCGACGACACGCTGAAGCCGCTCACCGGCCTCGTCGTCCACGTCGGCGAGGTCGTCCTTGGCGAGATCCTCGAGGGCGACGCGGTGAAGCTCGAGGTCGATCACGCCGCGCGCACGGCGACGCGGCGCAACCACTCCGCGACGCACCTCCTCCACTGGGCGCTGCGCAAGGTCGTCGGCGAGAGCGCGCAGCAGAAGGGCTCGCTCGTCGCGCCCGATCGCCTTCGCTTCGACTACTCCTCCGGCAAGCCGCTCACGGCGGAGCAGATCCAGCAGATCGAGGACCTCGTGAACGAGAAGATCCTCCTCGACGCGCCGGTGCTCACGGAGGTGCTCCCGCAGGCGGAGGCGAAGAAGCGCGGAGCGATGGCGATCTTCGAGGAGAAGTACGGCGACGTCGTGCGCGTCCTCACGATGACGAAGGACTCGGTCGAGCTCTGCGGCGGCACGCACGCGCGCGCGCTCGGCGAGATCGGCATGTTCAAGATCCTCTCCGACAACGGCATCGCCGCGGGCGTCCGTCGCGTCGAGGCCGCGACGGGCCTCAACGCGCTCAAGTACGTGCGCGATCTCGAGGGCACGATGCGTCAGGCGGCGAGCCTCGTGAAGGCGGCGCCGAGCGAGCTGCCGGAGAAGATCGAGCGCCTCCTCGCCGACGCGAAGAAGCTCGACAAGGAGCTCGCGGAGGCGAAGCGCAAGGCGGCGATGGGCGGCGGCGGCAACGGCGGCGCCGGCGGCGGGCTCGACACGTGGGTGCAGAGTGCACGCACCACCTCCTTCGGCAAGGTGCTCTCGCTGAAGCTCGACGTCCCCGACAACGCGATGCTGCGCGAGGTGGCGGAGAAGCTGCGCGACAAGCTCGGCGAGTCGGTCGTCCTCGTCGGCTCGGTCGCGGGCCCGAAGGCGATGCTGGTCCTCACCGTCTCGAAGGCGCTGACGCAGCAGTTCAAGGCCGGCGATCTCATCCGCCCCATCGCCCAGATCCTCGGCGGCTCCGGCGGCGGCCGCCCCGACATGGCCCAAGCCGGCGGCACGGAGGTCGGCAAGATCGATGAAGCCCTCGGCAAGCTCTACGAGCTCGTCGGCGCCGCGGGCTGAGTCCGCCTCGGCGGCTCTTATTTCTTCTTGAGCGCCTCGAGCTCGGCGCGCAGCTTCGCGTTCTCGGCCTCGACCTCCTCGCGCCGTCGCGCCTCTTCTTCACGCCGGCGTGCCTCTTCCTCGGCGCGTGTTTGGGCCTGCTCGAGCATGTCTTCGAGGCGCGAGATGAGCTCTTCGCTCTCGAGGAGCATCGCGGAGCCGGCGTAGAACCGGAGGCGGTCCTTCTGGACCTGCACCTCGAGCCCGAGCACGTTCGACGCGTAGAGGCCCGCTTGCGGGACGATGGGGGTGTAGGTCGTCGCGCTCGGCGTCGAGAGCCGATAGGCGAAGAGGCTGTTCTTGCTTCGGTCGTAGAGGAAGTACTCGGGAATACCGAGCTGGGCATACCGAACGACGTTGCGCTCTGCGTCCTTCTTCCGATCTCCGCCGACGTGGACTTCCATCACCCAGTCGAGACCGCGCCCCTCGGCGCTCACGATCCACTTGTCGCGATCGTGGTCCTCGACGTCCAGCACCGCGAGGAGATCCGGCGCGAACCGTGGAGCGTTCGGGTAGTACACCGGCAGCTCCGCGGCCAGGTACACACGACGCTTCGCGCTCGAGAAGTAGCTGCGGAGCGCGCCGAGCGTCTTCGTCTTCGCCTTGAAGTGCCGATCTCCCTCCGGCGGCGTCATCTCGGCGTCGGTCACCTCGCCCGGCAACGCTGCGACGACCGCCGCGCGCTCGGTCGACGAGAGCGCGTCCCACTCCTCCTGCGTCGGAGCCATCGGGAACCCGGCGGGGCTCAGGCGAATGGGGAGCGTCATCCGACGAGCGTACCAGCGCTCAGGCGTCGGGATCGACGCCCAGCGCACGGAGCTTCGCGGCGAGCTGGTCTGCGCGCTGCTTCTCGGTCTCTGCGCGCTGCTTCTCGGTCTCTGCGCGCTGCTTCTCGGTCTCTGCGCGCTCCGCGCCGGTCGGGATGAGGTTTCCTTCGAGGTCGGTCCAGCGCAGCCAACGCTCGCGGATACCCTCGAGCTCGCCCTCCCAGACGACGAGGCCGAGCCCGATCTTCTCGAAGCGAGCGGCCGGATGCATCACGTACGTGACGCCGTCGAGCGCGAAGGCGCTCAGCTCCTGTTTCGAGAGCTTCTTGAGCGGGTCGAAGACGACGTAGTGCGCGACGCGCATGCGCTCGTAGTCGCGGAGCTTGGCGCTCAGCTCGTCGCCTTCGGTGTCGGAGACGATCTCGATCGCGATGTCGGGCGGCTTGCCGAACTCCCAGATGAAGTACGACCGGAGGCGATCGGGACCCGTGAGCGCGGGCGGATCGACGTCGAGGCTCAGGAAGACGTCCGGCACGATCGCGGGGTTGCGAGCGACCGCGAAGACGCCGACGTTCATCGCGGCGAGGAAGCGGCGTCCCTCCGGCGGCGTCCAGCTCTCGTAGAGCGTCGCGGTGAGGAGGCGCATCTGCTTCTCGGAGAGGAAGCTGTCCACCGGTTTTCCGTCCTCGGTGATGAGGTGGCTGACGTCGGGCGCGGGCGGCAGCCACGCGTCATCGGGGGTCGACCCAGGCTTCGCGTGTTGAGCCATGACTCGAGGATACCGCACCGCGGACGTCGAGGATACGCGACGCCGTTCGCGCACCCGCGCATGAGGAAGGGCTACGTCTTCGCGAGGCGGGTCAGGATCGCGGCGTAGCTGCGGACGGCGTCGATGCGGTCGTCGAGCGACGCGCTCTCGTCCGTCGCCTTCGCCGCGAGCGCGCGCAGCTCGACGCGCTCACCACGCGTCGGTCGTCGAGCCGCTCTCGCCGCGGCCGCGCGCGCGCCCGCCGTCTTCGCGTTCGACCCGCCGGCCTTGACGCTCGGCGGTCGGCCGACGCGCACGCTGCGCTCGATCGGCGCGCGAAAGAGCTCGAGCACCGGCACTCCGAGCGCAGTGGCGAATCGGCCGAGCGTCGAGAGCGTCGGGTTCGCGACGCCCTGCTCGACGTGCGCGTAGTTCCCGACCTCCACGCCGATCCGTTCCGCGAGCGCTTCCTGCGTGAGGCCTTGCTCGCGGCGAAGCTCGCGCAGTCGCGCGCCGACGGCGCGACACAGCTGGTCGTCCCGGCGAGCCATCGCTCCGAAATCGCTCGTCGCGGCTCGTCAAAACAGAGTGGCATATGACTACATGCGCTCGTCCTCGCGCTGCCCCACTCCACGTCTTCGGCGACGTCCTCAGCGAGGGGCCGGCTCCGGCGGCGCCAGCACGGAGACGAGCTCGGCGATGATGCGAAGGTCGCCGTTGCGGTCGTCGATGACGATCGGCGGAAAGTCCGGGTTGAGCGAGCGCAGCGTGATCCGCCGCGAGTCGTCGCGTCGCTTCTTCGCCTCGATCTGTTTCAGGGCGAACGGTCCTTCGAGCCCCTCCTCCTCGATCGCGCTGTGCGCCACGAGGAAGATGCGATCGCGGTACGGCTGCGGTCCCGGCGGTCCGAAGAGGCAGATCGCGCCGTCGGGGACGCGCGGCTCCATCGATCGTCCCTCGATCGAGGCGACGAACTGTCCCTTCGGCGGCTCTCCTCGGCGGTTCAGCGTCACCCATCCGAGGGCCTCGACGGAGCGGGCGGACCCGAACGCCGAGCCGGCGGCGGCGCGGATCGTGGTGAGCGGCACCGCGGCGATCGATCGGCGCCCGGGCGCGCTCGCGGCTCGCACGCGGTACCCGGCGGCCTCGAGGCGCGCGATGGCGGCCGGCACCACGGCCGTGGCGCCGGTGTCTCGCTCCGCGGCCGCGACGCCGAGGAGCGTGCCGGGTGTCGTCTCGAGCGCGACGGCGATGCGTTCCAGCGTCGCGAGCGTGAGGTTCTGCGCCCCGGACTCGATCCGCTGCACGTTCTTCGTCGCCAGCTCGAGCCGCTCCGCGAGCGCCTCCTGCGTCAGCCCGAGCGCTCGACGCCGCGCCGCGATCGCACGAGCGACGCGATAAATCAGGCCTTCGGAGCTGGGCACGCGCACGCGAACGAGTTGGGCGCGAATGAAGGTACCTTGACCACCATCCTAAACGATGGGTTATTGTCGAAGCGCGGACCTACAATGCTTGGGTTGCGACTCTCCACCTCAGCGTGGAGATCGTGAAGGAGATGGGACGGCAAGCGGACGAGCGGCCCCGACGCCGTGATGCGCTCGGTGCTTCAGCGCGGCGTGGCGGTCGCGCGGTCGACCTCGACGTGGACGTGGTCGACGTGCGGGTTCGGGCCCGTGTACGGACGTGACGTCGCGCCGTCCGGCGTGATCCGCCAGAGCGTGTGGTTCCAGATCACGAGCTGCACGCCGAGCTCGCTCGCGTGGGTGACGACGTAGTCGGCGATCCGATCGCCGAGCTCGCCGGACGCGTCGACGTCGAGCGCGCGACCCACCGCGTGGAGCGAGAGCTCCTTCGCGTTCGCCGTGTTCGCGCGGCACGAGTAGCCGCCGAACGTCGTGTCGAACTGGGCCTCGAGCCGCTCGCCCAGCTCCTTCGTTCCCGGCTTGAGGCCGCCCGCGCATCCCTCGTCGCCGACGCCTTCGTACACGCCCATCGCGTCGGACGCAGGCGGTGTCCACGTGTCGCCCTCCGCGACGTCTTCCGCGCACCCGACGACGGCGACGGCGACCACGACACCGAACGCGAGGAGCCGCGACGCTTCCACCCGTACGCTCTATCGCGCGGCCTGCCATCGGCAACCTTCACGCCGCGAGGTGAGCGCGTTGAGACACCTGGTCTTCGCCGTATCCATGCCGCGCCCCCGCAGCGGGAAGGCGACCGCGAGCATCGGCGCGACGATCCCGATCGAGCGGTTCTGGGTCAACCTCGATCGCCTCGCGCCGGCCAAAACCACGGCTTCTTTCGGGGTTGCGGACGGGCGTGCTGTCATGACACGCTTCCGTAAGAGCCTTCTTCCCTAATGACTGAGACGCAGCGCAGCACGCCGCCCCCGATCTCGCATGGGACGGTCATCAACGACCGCTACGAGATTCGCCAGAGCCTCGGCAAAGGAGGCATGGGCGAGGTGTTTCTCGCGTACGACCGCACGACGCAGCAGCCGGTCGCGCTCAAGATCGTTCGCGAAGAAGCGCGCATGCCGGGCGACGACGAGGCGCTGCGCCAGGAGCTGATCCTCGCGCGCTCCGTCTCGAACCCCAACGTCTGCCGCGTCCACGATCTCGCTCCGTCACCGTACGGCCCCATCCTCGTGATGGAGCACATCACCGGGCAGACGCTGCACACGCATATCCGCCGCAAAAAAGCCCAGGGCGGATACACCTCCGACGAGTTCCGCCGCATCGCGTCCGACGTCTGCCAGGGCGTGGCCGCCATCCACGCGACCGGCCTCGTGCACGGCGACCTCAAGCCCGGCAACGTCATGGTCACGTCGAACCCGGACGGGTCGATCGGCAAGGCGATCGTCCTCGACTTCGGCTTCGCCAAAGAGCGCGCGCGTCTGTCGGCGCGTCGGCCCGGCGCTCCGCCCGACGGCGGCACCCCGAACTACATGGCGCCCGAGCGCATCCGCTCCGGCGGCGCCTCTATCGAGGACGATCTCTACGCCCTCGGCCTCACGCTCTGGGAGATGTGGACCTGCCGCGTCCCCGAGCCCGGCTACAAGCCGCGCGCGAAGCCGATGCGCCAGCAGATCATGTTCGACGTGCCGGCTGGGCTCAGCGTCGACGAGATCAAACAGATCTTCCGCTGCCTCTCGGACGACGCGTCGCAGCGACTGCCCGCGCGTCACCTCCGCTTCTTCAACCCGGTCCAGCTCACGACGAACCCGGTGCAGGTCGCGCGCGAGCGCCTCGATCCCGGGCCGCCGCCGGGACGCAACGCGCAGTCGGCCTTCACGCCCTCGGCGCAGGGGCTGCTCGCGACCTTCGCGACGAACGCGCCCGAGTTCGTCGGCGAGCTCATCGCGCTCGATCGCCCCACGCTCAGCATCGGCCGCCGCGCCGACGTCGACATCGTCGTGCCGGAGGCCACGGTGTCGGGGCATCACGCGAACTGCAAGTGGCAGGCGGGCTCGTGGCAGATCGAGGACCTCGGGTCGACGAACGGCACGTACGTCGAGCACACGTACGAGCGGAAGAAGGTCGTCAACCTGATGCACGGCGGAGAGTTCCAGCTCGGCGAGTTGCGCCTCAAGCTCGTGAGCTTCCCGCGCGAGAGCCCGCATCACAAACGCGCGCGCCAGTACCTCACCCGGCGCGACGGCCTCACCGGCCTCCTCCTCCGCGACAACTTCCTGAAGGCGCTCGATGAAGAGGCGGCCTACAGCGAGTGGATCGAGCAGCCGCTCAGCATCGCGCGCTACGAGATCCGCGGCCCGAACCGCCTCGTCTCCGATCGCCCCACCATCCTCGAGATGCTCGCCTTCCGCCGCGCCGCGCTGCGCGTCATCGAGCTCACCGACATGCTGCTCCTCTCGCTCATCGCCGTCACGGCGGGGCGCACCGGGCCGCTCCGCTTCGCGGTCTGCATGACGGGCCCCGGCCCGCAGGAGGCGCGGAACCTCGTCGAGCAGGTGGTCGGGCAGGTGCAGGGAATGCTGCCGGAGGGGCTCGATCTCGTCGCGTCGATCGCGCGCTACGAGCCCGGCATGCAGGTCCGCTCGCTCGTCGATCCGACGTAAGGCCGCGCCATGGCGGAGCAGCCGTCCCCGCCGAGCGTGAGCCCGACCGTTGGTCATGACGCGCTCGGAAGACCGACTGCGTCGCGCATGTCCGTGCCGCCGAGCGAGCCGCGCTCGTCGCGCGCGAGCTTCGACGCGCTCGACGCGCACGTCGATCGTCCGGCACGCATCCAGATGATCGTCGCGCTCATCCTCGGGCTCGTGCTCGTCGCGATCCCGCTCTACCTATGGCGGCGTCCGCGCGCGGAGTCGATCTCGGCGACGATCGGCACGACCGACGCGGGCGCGCTCCCCGCCGTCACCGCGGGCGGCCCGGGCTCGGCGCCGGACGAGAAGCTGACCCTCGGCGATCCGAAGGTCGTCTCGTGCCATGACGCCGGCCCGAAGACGACGCCGCCGGAGAAGTGCGATCACCTGCCGGAGATCGAGCGCCTCTTCGCGAAGGCGATCGAGGACAGCGCCGGGTGTGCGTCGAAGGATCCCGGCGGCGGCTCGATCGTGTGGGTCCTCGACGTCACGTTCAAGCGGAAGACCGCCCTCGCGATGGCGGCCAAGGCCGGCAACACGATGAAGAGCAAGAAGGTCATCTCTTCATGCGAGAAGACGCTGCGCGCTAAGCTTCCATCGTTGCCGTACGACACCACGAAACACGAGCACGCACGCTACTTCCTCTCGATCACCGCGACGTACCCGGGGGCGTCGCGGTGAAGTCGCGCGACCTCGCCATCGCGGTCCTCGCCGTGCTCGCCGGCGCATGCGGCACGTTCCTGGACGTGACCGACCCGGCCGCGTTGACGGCCCCGGACGGTGGCGCCACGACACCGGACAGCGGCGGACCGAGCCCCCTGACGAGCGACGGCTCGGTCTCCGGCAGTGACGCGAACGCGTCGTCGTCGAGCAGCTCGAGCAGCTCGAGCGCGTCGTCCTCGGGCCAACAGACGTCGTCCTCGAGCTCGTCCTCTGGCACGTTCTCCTCGTCGTCGAGCTCGTCCTCGTCGTCGAGCTCGTCCTCGTCGTCGAGCGGCGGTGGACGGCCGCCTTTCGAATGCCTGCCAGGCGCGATCTTCTGCGACGACTTCACGGCGACGCACGCTGCGTGGAAACCGTGGGGGCCGCCAACCCAGCCGCTGCTCGAGATCGTCGCCGATGGTTACAACGGCAACGCGGGGTCCGCGCACGACGGTCGCGTACAGGACTACACGATCGCTACGACCTCCGCCGTCGAGGTCTGGTTTCGCTTTCGCATCGTCACCACGCCTGCGGCGGCAGTACACCTCTTCCGCATCGGGACCCCGACCCCGGACGCGTTCTGGATGACGATCGACCGGGGGGCCTTCACGGTCGAGTCGTCGACGGGCTGGACAACGACGTCTCGGGGCTCGGGGTCGATCAGCGCCGACGCGTGGCACCACATCAAAATCACTTTCGACTTCGGGGCAGCCGGCGGAAGTTACGCCAAGATCTCCCTCGACGACGACCTGCCCATTCAGTTCTCGTTCAACGGGGACGACGGGCAGCCGACGCTGACCCTCGGATACTTCGAGGGCTCCAACTACCGCATCGACTACGACGAGCTGATCATCAACTAGCCCGCGCGCGACGCTCGTGCTGGCGCCCCGGGCGCTAGCCGACTAGGTTCCGGGGCCTCATGAAGCGCCGGCTCACCGTCCTCGATCCCGCCGTGGTCGCTGGGGAGCGGCGTGGGCCGACGATCGACGAAGAGAGCGACGATCACTTCCACGATCAATGCGGCGTCTTCGCGATCTACGGGCACGGCGAGGCCGCGAACATCACTTACCTCGGGCTCCACGCGCTCCAGCACCGCGGGCAGGAGTCGGCCGGTATCGTCACGAGCGACGGCGAGCAGCTCTACGCCCACCGCGCGATGGGGCTCGTCCAGGACGCCTTCAGCGCGGATCAGCTCGCGAAGCTGCCGGGGCGGATGGCGATCGGGCACGTCCGCTACTCCACCGCCGGCGGCTCGCACCTCCGCAACGCGCAGCCCTTCGCCGTCGACTACGCGAAGGGATCGCTCGCGGTCTGTCACAACGGCAACCTCACCAACGCGGACGAGCTCCGCGCCGAGCTCGAGGCCGCGGGCTCCATCTTCTCGTCGACCTCCGACACCGAGGTGCTCGTCCACCTCGTCGCGCGGAGCAAGGAGATCGCCTTCGAAGACCGCGTCGTCGACGCGCTCTCCCGCGTCCACGGCGCGTACTCGCTCCTCTTCCTCGAAGGCGACTCCGTCATCGCGGTCCGCGACCCGCGCGGCATCCGCCCGCTCTGCCTCGGCATCCTCCCCTCGCGCAAGGACGCGCACGTCATCGCGAGCGAGCCGATCTCGTTCGACCTCATCGGCGCCGAGTACGTGCGCGACGTCGAGCCCGGCGAGATGCTCGTCATCGACGCGTCCGGCATCAAGAGCGTGCGCCTCCCCGTGAACGAGGTCCCGAAGCAGTGCATCTTCGAATGGGTGTACTTTGCACGTCCCGACTCGAGCCTCGCCGGGCGCAGCGTCTACGAGGTCCGGAAGGAGCTCGGTCGCGTGCTCGCGCGCGAGTCCCCCGTCGACGCCGACGTCGTGATCCCCGTCCCCGACTCCGGCGTCCCCTCCGCGATCGGCTACGCCGGCGAGCGGCGCGTCCCCTTCGAGATGGGGCTCATCCGCTCGCACTACGTCGGCCGCACCTTCATCGAGCCGCAGCAGTCGATCCGCCACTTCGGGGTGCGCCTGAAGCTGAACCCGGTCGAGCCGATCCTCAAGGGCAAGCGCGTCGTCGTCATCGACGACTCGATCGTGCGCGGCACCACCTCGCGCAAGATCGTCAAGATGGTGCGCGACGCCGGCGCGCGCGAGGTGCACCTCCGCATCTCGAGCCCCCCGACGCAGTGGCCCTGCTACTACGGCATCGACACGCCGACGCGGCGCGAGCTCATCGCGTCGAGCCACTCCGTCGAGGAGATCGCGCGCTACGTCACCGCCGACTCGCTCGGCTACCTCTCGCTCGAGGGGATGGTGAACGCGGTGAGCGCGATGGGCGGCCCGAACGCGCCGGACATGCCGCCCTCGCACTTCTGTCATGCCTGCTTCAGCGGGCAGTACGCGATCCCGTTCTCGCCGACGAACCGCCGGCAGATGCGCCTCGTCGGGCTGTAGCCGTCACGGTCCCGTCACGGCGGGACGTGCGTCGTCGCGGGGCTCCCCGGGAAGTCGCGGCGCAGGCGATCGAAGTGCGCCTTGGCCTTGGCGGGTTGGTTCAGCGCGAGCTCCGTCTCGCCGAGGCGGAGCAGCGCGTAAGCGAAGATGCCGTTCGCCGGCGGCGGGTACTTGAGCACCTCGACGAACGCCTGCTCCGCGAGCGCGTACTTGCTCGGGTCTTGCCGCGCGTCGTCGAAGAACATCTGCCCGAAGGCGAAGTACGCGTACGGAACGAGCTTCGACTGCGGGCTCGTCTTGATGAGGTCGTAGTAGCTGCTGCGCGCCCGCTGCGGCTCTCCGCTCAGCTCGTAGGCGAGCCCGCGGTAGTAGCGCGCCTCGTCGAGCCCGGCGGTCGACGGATGGTCGTTGAGCAGCGTCGTCCAGTGCGCGGCCTCCTGCTTCCGCGCCTGCGCCGCGTCCGCGCCGCTCGCTCCGCGCGCGAGCTCGCCGTACGCCGCCGTGAGGCGCTTCAAGAGGTGCGGGCGCGTGCTGCTCGTCGCCGGCGTCGTCACGAGCAGCCGCTCCAGGTTCTGCGCCTCCACCTCGAGGACGGCGCGCTGCCGCGGCGCGCTCTTGGCGCGAGGGTCGCGCGTGTCGGGCGGCATCTCGTCGGTCGTCGCGGGCTCCGGCGGCGGCGGCGGCTCGGTCGCGGCCGGCGCGGCGGTCTCGTCCCGTGATGCGGCCCCCGCGTCCATCGGCGGGATCACGAGCTGCTGCGCCGGCGTGTCCGCCGCCGACGGCGCGGCGCGCTCGTCGCCGCTGCACCCCGTCGATGCGAGCACGATCGCAACAACGCCGACGGCGTAGGATCGCGCGAACATGGCGGCGGAGATCGAGCTTCGTGCGCTGATGATGGGGACGTACTTCGGCTTCATCATGCTCGTCGCCTACGACAAGGCTAGCGCAGGCGCGCTCGTCGGACCCGGCCTCTCGTGGGGGATCCTGCTCGGCGCGCTCGTCATCGTCGTCGCGTGGGTGGTCCTCATCTGCCTCTCGCCGGAGCCCGCCGCGGAGAAGAAATTCGCGGAGGTCGAGCGGCGCATGCACCTCGGGCCGGACGCCTGATACCCTCGCGTCATGGTTCCCGTTCGAGTGACGGTGATGGTGGGGCGAAAGGTCATGCCGGTCGACGACGTGCGCGACGCGAGCGTGAAGACGGCGCTCAAGCAAGCGGCGAAGGACGTCGGCGCGCGCCTCGCCGCCGCGAAGTGCCCGACCCACGGCAAGGGCCCGACCGACGTGCGCCTCCACTTCGACGCTGGCGGCAACGGCGACCTCAAATACGAGTCCTGCTGCGAGGAGCTGGGCAAAGCCGTCTCGAAGCTCGTCTGACCGCGGCGATGCGCGGTCGTCAGGGCTCGTAGTAGAAGCGGAGCTCGCGGAGGAGGCCGCTGTCGCCGCGCTCGAAGGTCAGGGCGGCGGGCTCCGGATCGCCGGTGGGGCGCGTGCGCGAGATCACCGCTTCGACGCAGCAGCAGCGGCCGTCGTCGGCGGCGCCGGCGGGGGCGATCTGCATGCGGCTGCCGACGTCGCTCACGAACGCCGCCATCGAGCCGTCCTTCTTCGCGTACGCCTTGCCGTCGGGATCGACGAAGCGCGCCGAGGCCTCGAAGGCCGCGAGCACGCGCTCGACCGCGCCCTTCCGCAGCGCGTCGAGGACGTGGAGGACGACCTGCGGGACCGCAGCGTCGGGGTTGGCCTCGAGCATCGGCGCGCGGGCGCGGCGCTCGTTTTGACCGGATGTATAGTACAGGCGAAGCTCGATCTCGCGGAGGCGGCGGCGCTCGGCCACGACCGCGATCGGGACGTCGGCGCCGCCGCGGGTGAGGACGCCCTCCGAGACGTCGCGGTCGACGCCCGTCGCCGAGGCCACGTGGCGGTAGGTCGCGCCCTTGAAATGGGCGGCGAAGCGCTCGAGGAGCGGGTCGATCGAGGAGAGCGTCGACGCGCGGCCGAAGAGCGGATCGTCGATCGTCGCGCGGTTGCCGAGTCGCTTCGAGAGGGCCGGGAGCGCGTTGGACACCAGCGCCGGGACGTAGACGTCGGCCAGGCGGCCCTTCAACGTGCTGGCGGCTCCGCGCTCCTCGCTCATCGGAGCGGCAGCATACCCACATCGTCGCCTTGCGTCCAAGCCCGCGCCGTACGAGAAGAAGAGGGTGAGCGCCGCTTCGTCCCCCGACCTCTTTTCCGCCGTCCCCGACGCCGTGAGCGTCTACGAGGTCTCTCCGCGCGACGGGCTGCAGAACGAAGGCGTCACGGTCCCGCTCTCGGGCAAGCTCCGCCTCGTCGACGCCCTCGTCGCGGCCGGCCTCAAGCGGATCGAGATCACGAGCTTCGTCTCGCCGAAATGGATCCCGCAGCTCGCCGACGCCGACGATCTCTGCGAGGTCGTCCAGTCGTCCCGCGCGCCCGCCCATCCCGACGTCGCGTTCACCGCGCTCTGCCCGAACGCGAAGGGGCTCGAGCGCGCGAAGGCGGCGGGGATGAAAGAGGTCGCGGTCTTCATGAGCGCGAGCCCTACCCACAACAAGAAGAACATCAACAAGACGATCGACGAGACCTTCGCCGCGTTCGAGGAGACGATCGGCCCCGCGCGCGACGCGGGCATGCGCGTCCGCGGCTACGTGTCCACGGTGTGGGGGTGTCCTTACGAGGGCGCGGTCGATCCGAAGCAGTCGATCGCGATCGCGCTCCGGCTGAAGGAGATGGGCTGCTACCAGATCTCCCTCGGCGACACGATCGGCGCCGGCACGCCCCGACAAACGCGCGAGATCATCGCGCGGGCGTTCGATGCTCTCCCCGTCGACGCCGTTGCGATGCACATGCACGATACCCGCGGCACCGCGCTCGCGAACGTGGTCGTCGGGCTCGAGCTCGGCGTCCGCCACTTCGACGCCGCGGTCGGCGGTCTCGGCGGCTGCCCCTACGCGCCCGGCGCCGCGGGGAACGTCGCGACGGAGGACCTCGTCTACATGCTCGAGGGCATGGGCGTGAAGACGGGCGTCGACCTCGAGCGGCTCGTCGAGGCCGCGCGTGCGGCAGAGGGCATCGTCGGACGGCAGCTCCCGGGGAAGGTCCACCGCGCGGGTCTGCGATCGCTTCGCGCGTAAGTGTCGCGCATTGCGGCGGCGCTGGCCGGCGCACCCTTTCATGCATGTCGGCGATCCTTTCTTAACTGAAAGATGGAGCGACCCGCGACGGGCGCTTTCGCGGACTTAGCTCTCGGCACGGAGCTCGCATTACAGGCGGGCGGCACCGCGTTGAGGCTTCCCCCCCCCGAGCCCGGACGCGGTGCCGCTTTTTTGTGTTCGCGCTTCGGACGCGCGTGGCAGAGTCCGGCGCGATGCGCCTCGCGATCTTCGTAGGCCTCACCGCCGTCGCCGCGTGCAGCCGCACGCCGGCGGAGCCGGAGCCCGCCCCGCCGCCGGTGAGCGTGCCGCCGGTGAAGCCGCGCGCGGTGGCGGCCAGCGCGTCCGCGCCGGAGCCCGCGGATGGCGCCGCGCCGGGATCGCTCGAGGGCCGCTGCGTCGTGAAGATGGCGGACACGGCGCCGCGGATCCCTCCGAACGCGAGCGCGGCCGCCTGTCCGCCGGACCCGGGGGGCAGCGGGCGCATGCCCGCGGACGAGATCACGTTCCTCGACGTCGGCGGCGACGGCCCGAAGCTCAAGATCACGGCGGAGCTGGCGAGGACCCCGCGCGACGTCGAGCGCGGCCTCATGTACCGGCGCTCGATGGGCGACGATCAGGGCATGTTCTTCAAGCTCGACAAGCGGAGCGTGCACACCTTTTGGATGCATAATACATGCATCGCGCTGGACATGATGTTCGTCGACACCGACGGGCTCATCGTCGGCATCGTCGAAGGCGCGGCCCCGCTGACGGACACGATCCGGAGCGTCGACTGCGAGTCCGCCTACGTCCTCGAGGTGAACGGCGGCTGGTCCCGCAAGCACGGCGTCCAGCCGGGGCAACGGATCACGATCCCTTTCGCGGCCCGCTAGGGTAAAAACGGGCCCATGAGCTCCCGTTTCATTGCCATCGCCGCCCTCGCTCTCGTCGCGTGCAACAAGACGCCGGAGCCGCAGCCCGAACCGGCGCCGGCCCCGGTCGCGACGCAGGCCGCCGCCGCGAGCACGGGCGGAGGAAAGAAGGACGACGAGCCCGGCAGCGCGCCGAAGACCGACGACAAGCCGAAGGAGCCCGGCAAGCCGGGCGGCGATCCGCACAACGGCAGCTTCACGCTCGCGGAGGCGACGAAGGACCTGAAGGGTGCAGGTCCGATCGTCGCGACGATCGACACGAGCAAGGGCAAGTTCCAGTGCAAGCTGTTCGACGACAAGGCGCCGATCACGGTCGCGAACTTCATCGGCCTCGCGACCGGCAAGCGCGCGTGGAAGGACTCGCGCAGCGGCACGTGGGTGACGCGCCCGGCCTACGACGGCACGACGTTCCACCGCATCATCAAAGGGTTCATGATCCAGGGCGGCGATCCGCTCGGGAACGGCACCGGCGAGCCGGGCTACGTGATCAAGGACGAGATCTGGGAGGGCGCGAAGCACGATCGCGCGGGTCTCCTCTGCATGGCGAACCGCGGCAACAACACGAACGGCGCGCAGTTCTTCATCACCGACGCCGCCGCGGCGCACCTCGACAACAACTACACGATCTTCGGCGAGTGCGGCCCCGAGCAGCTCGTCCACGACATCGCGAGCGTCCCCCTCGCCGGCGAACGCCCGGTCACCCCGGTGAAGATCAACTCCGTCACCATCACCCGCGACGAGAAGAAGAAGTAACGCCGGCGACGATCGCCACAGGTCGTCCACGATCCTCTCCCACGCTAGGCACACGCTCCCCACACACTCTCCACAGCTCTACCCCAGCGCGCGCGATTCTTCGTGTCCGGGCTCGCCGATCGCGCGGCGCGTGGTAGACGGGCGGCGTGCCCGCGCTCAAAGGCTCCCTCACGTACGCGCGCTTCTTCGTCGACGGCGAGCTCCCCGCCGATCATCGAGAGCGCTTCCTCAAGGTCGTTCGCCTCCGCGCGATGAGGCCGCTCGAGCCCGACGACGAGGAGCTCGAACGAAGCGGCTGGTCGAAGATCGGCGAGCCGTTCGTCGTCGACCTCGGTCACGACGACGTGTTCTGGAACGAGTACGTCAACCTCGGCTTCCGCACCGATCGCTGGAAGCTCTCGCCTTCGCTCGTCCGCAGCACGCTCCGCGCGGCGGAGGCGGCGTACCTCGAGAAGAAGGGCCGCGAGCGCCTCTCGCGCACGGAGAAGGCGGAGCTGAAGCTGATGGTGACGAAGAAGCTCCGCCGCGCGGCCGAGCCGTCGACGCGCACGATCGATCTCTCGTGGTCGCTGAACGAGGGCGTCGTCCGCTTCTTCTCCCACGCGTCGAAGCCGGGCGCGCAGATGATGGAGCTGTTCAAGCAGACGTTCGGCCTCGCGCTCGTCCCCGAGTCGCCGTTCACGCTCGCGGAGCGCGTCGGCCTCGAGAAGGCGCAGCGGAGCGCGTGGCAGGACATGGAGATGGTCTCGCTCGCCGGGCGCCGCCCGCTCGACGCGGCGGCGGAGGAGTAGAGAGATGAGCGAGCTGAATCTGGCCGACCGCATCGAGCTCCGGCGCTTCGTCGGGCGTGAGCTCCTCTTGTGGCTGTGGTTCGAGAGCGAGGTCTTCGAGGCGACGCTCTCGACGAAGGAGCACGGCTCGTTCGGCCTCTGGGTCGAGGGGCGCCTCGTGCTCGACGAAGGCAAGGAGTCGACGACGATCAAGGGCACGGCGCCGGGGCTTCATCGCGAGGCGAAGGAGGCGCTGCTCCGCGGGAAGACGCCCGAGCGCGCGGGGCTCCACCTCTCCTTCGGCGACCACGAGTGCACGCTCACGCTGCGCGGCGAGACGCTCGCGTTCGCGAACCTGCTCCCGCCGAAGAAGGAGAAGGAGGAGGCGCCCGCGCTCGACGCGGCTCCGCGGGCGCCGCGCAAGCGCGCGAAGAAGGAAGCGGACGCCGACGCGGTCCTCGCCGACGCGGCGTTCTACGATCGCATGCACTTCGTCCGCGACGTCGAGGGGCTCACGACCGCGCTCTACCGCGACTTCCTCGCGCTCCGCCTCTCCCCCGCGTGGGACAAAACGGTGGTGCCCGCGCTCGAGGCGTGGGTGGCGGGCAAGGAGGTCGACGCCGATCGCTACGCCGCCGCCCGCCGACGCGCTCTCGTGAGCTGAGCGCGCGCGTCAGTGGTCAGTCGTCAGTGGCCGAAGTGCCCGCTGAGGACGCCCTCGCCGAGGATGTGGCCGTCGATGGCCTCGTCGATCTGCGAGCGCGGCGTCCCCTCCGAGAGGTTCAGCATCGTGTCGAGCGCGGTGACGCGGTAGCGGTAGCGGTGCGCCTCGCCCTTCGGCGGGCAGGGGCCGGAGTAGTGCGCGACGGAGAAGTCGTTGAGGCCGAAGCGCGCGCCTTCGCCCGCGTTCGTGAGCTCGGTGCCGGACTCGAGCTTGCGGAGATCGGGCGACAGGTTGAACGCGACCATGTGGACGAACACGCCCGACGACGCGTCGGGATCGTCGACCGTGACGACGAGCGACTTCGTCCCCTCCGGCGGCGAGCTGATCACGAGCTCGGGCATGACCTCCTTCCCGTCGCAGGTGCAGTCGACGGGGATGCGGCCGCCCTCGGTGAAGGAGGGGCTCGTCACCGTGATCGACGCGACGACGACGCCGGGCGCGGCGCGCGGTACGAGCTGCGGTTTGCCGCAAGCTGTCACGACGACGAGGGCGAGGAGGGCGATGCGCATGGTTCAGTCCGCAGGGAAGACGAGGTCTTGCGTGGCGGTCCCGCCGTACTTGCGCCACGGCGCGGCCGCTTCGTGCGAGTAGAACGCGTCGTATTTCGCGCGCTCGAAGCTGAGCGCGCCGAAGAGGTTCCACGCGATCGCCCACGCCGCCGCGACCCAGAAGACGCGCGAGAGGCGCGGCGTCGCGATCGCGAGGAGCACGAACAAGAAGACGGCGTAGTCGTTCGAGAAGCGGTACCCGAACTGGAACCAGCCGCTGTTCTGGTAGAGGAGGTTCATCACGAGCGGCCCCGCCGCGGCGACGGCGGCGGCGCCCCAGAGGAAGCCCACCTTCTTCGGCCGCGCGAGCCAGAGGTAGAACGGCGTCGTCCACCAGAGCGCGAGGCCGTGCCCGCTGATCATCCAGCGCGGGACCTGGAACGTCATCCCGAGGAGCTCGAGCGGCACCTTCGCCTCGCTCGGCGGTGGTTTCCACGGAAGGCTCGCGAGCATGACGGAGAGGTTCCGCGGGAGGAAGTGGAAGCTGAAGAGGCCCCAGCGATCGATGCGCGTCTTCCAGCCGACCTGGAGGTACTCGTGCCCGAACGCCCACGGCGAGAGCGTGTGGAAGCGCGCGTTGTTGAACCACGACGCGAACGCGATGCAGGCGAGGATGGGGAGCGAGAAGCGCACGACGAGGCGCACGAACGTCGCGCGGTCGATCCCCGCGATCAGCGCCTGCGCGCGATCGAGGAGGTCGCCCTCGGTCGGCAGCGACTTGTCCTCGCGCTTCGCCTCGTACGCGACGCGCGCGGCCTCGAACGCGAAGAAGACGGCGGTGAGGGTCGTCGTCGTGCGGGTGAGGAACATGAAGCCGAGCATCGCGCCGGCGAGCGCGGGCCGCTCCGCGTCGAGCGCGAAGAGCACGAAGAGCGCGGCGAGGCCGACCCCGACGACGTGCGCCGCGAACCAGACCGTGCCTTGCACGGCGGTGAAGAAGTAGACGGTGCCGAACGCGAACAGCAGCGCGAGGCGGACGTTGTCGACCTCCGTGCGCGCGGACCGCCCCGTGCGGCGCAGCTTCTCGAAGACGAGGAACATCACCGCCGGCCCGACGCCGGCGAGCCACACGACGAGCTGCCCGTCGCGGAAGTTCTCGGGGCTGCCGGAGAGCCAGACGAACGGCGCCATCAGGAGCGCGGGGAACGGCGGGAAGCTGATGAACCACTTCTGCTCGAAGAGCGCGAAGTCGTTCATGCCGGTGTAGCTCGGAGGCTGGCCGATGTCGTGACGCCCGTGGAGCCACGCGTCGGCCATGAGCGCGTAGTGGTTGTACGGCGTGTGCCGCACCATCCGCTCCCCCGCCATGATCGCGAACACGACGAAACACGCGACGTAGATCGCGAGCCCGATCAGCACGCGACGCGAGCGCGAGCCGTGCGCCATCCAATCGCGCTTCGCCGGCGCCGCCTCGGGCGCGGCGGCCTCGGGCGCGGCCGACGCGGGCTCGGGCTTGTCGCTCTCCGCGCTCATCGCCGCGCACGGTACGACAAAAAGCACGCGCCCCGCCACAGCGTTGGTCCCGCGGAGGGAGGAGTGGGCCGCGGGACCGACGCTGTGACAGGGCTCGTGAAAGAGCGCCGCAGCGGGGTTCGGCTCCCGTCCGCGACGCAAAGAAGTGGTGCACCGTCCGTGCCGGACGCAGGCTCGGTCCCGACCACCCCAGCAGTGGAAGCGAGCAGCAGAGGATGCGGCCGTCTTCGGCCGCGTCCTAGCTGCGAGCGGGGTGCAGGGGCGCAGCCCCTGCGTTGAATATGCGGCCGTCTTCGGCCGCGTCCTAGCTGCGAGCGGGGTGCAGGGGCGCAGCCCCTGCGTTGAATATGGATCCGACCTCGCTCAGGCGACGTCTCCGGGCGGAGTCAAAGCGATCGGATCAAGCAGCTCCGATCGAAAGCTGCCGCACGGTCGGTCGAAAGCGAGCAGCAGAGGATGCGGCCGTCTTCGGCCGCGTCCTAGCTGCGAGCGGGGTGCAGGGGCGCAGCCCCTGCGCTGAAGATTCGGCCGCGTCCTAGCTGCGAGCGGGGTGCAGGGGCGCAGCCCCTGCGTTGAGAATCAAGCGGTTCCGATCGGGAGCGGGTGCCAGCAGCGGTCGCGGCGCACGAAGATCTCCGCAGAGAGGGAGGGGCGCTCGGTGTGGGCGCGTAGCTCCTGCATCGCACCTGCGCGTGCGGTCGCGGTGAAGACGAGGGTGCCGCGCGCCGGGACGATCGCGAGGAGGTCACCTTCGTGACCGGCGAGACGCTCCGGTGCGTCCCAGATCTCGTCGAGGAGCAAGAGGCTCGCGTCGTGCTGGCCGTCGAGGCGCGCGCGAGAGATCGGGCCGCGCGGCTCGAAGCGGACCGTCTTCCGCTCGACGCGGCGTCGCAGGTTCGTGAGCGCACGCGCGTGGAGGTCCTCGCGCGCGGTGCCCTTCGCGGGGACGTCGCGCTCGCGCACGAAGAGGAGCGCGCCCGGCTCGTCGATGACGTAGCTGACGAGGAGGGAAGGCGAGAACGGACGCACGATCGGCGCGTCGGCGGAGCCGTACGCGTGCACGGGCGCGGTGTCCTCCGGCGATTGCGACGGCGAGAGATAGGGCAGCGCGAGGTCGAGATCGATCGACATGTCCCCCCCGGGAGAGTGGCTTAGAGCGTGGCCTCGAACGCGGTGAGCGACTCGTCGAGCGCCTTCAAGCCCTCGTCGATCTCGGCCTTCGTCGCGGTGAGCGGCGGCGCGACCATCGTGACGTTGTAGCGACCGAACGTGTAGACGCCGCGCTTCCGCAGCTCACCGTAGAACGCCTTCATCACGCCGAGCCCGCCCTCGCCGTGCCACGCGACGAGCGGCTCCTTCGTCGCGCGGTCCTTCACCATCTCGAGCGCGAAGAACGCGCCCGCGCCGCGGACCTCGCCGATGACCTTGTGCTTCTCCGCGAGCGCGAGGAGCCCATTCCGGAGGAGCGGCTCGAGCGCGGCGCCCTTGTCGAAGACCTTGTCCTCCTTGTACGCGCGGAGCGTGGCGAGGCCCGCCGCCATCGCGAGCGGATGTCCCGAGTACGTGTGCCCGCTCGGCAGCGCGCGCGCGTCGAACGCGGCCGCGATCTTCTCGCGCACCATCACGCCGCCGAGCGGCACGTAGGCGGAGGTGACGCCCTTCGCGAACGTCATCATGTCGGGGACGACGCCGTACTTCTGCACCGCGAAGGCGGGGCCGCAGCGGCCGAAGCCGGTCATGACCTCGTCCGCGATGAGGAGGATGCCGTGCTTCTCGGTGAGCGCGCGGAGCGCGGGGAGGTAGCCGTCGGGGTAGACGATGACGCCGTTCGAGCCGACGACGGGCTCGATGAGGATCGCGGCGACGTGCTTCGGGTTCTCGTGCATCAGCACGCGCTCGAGGCTCTCGATCGCGCGCGCGGTCTCTTCCTCCGGCGTCGTCGCGTAGAACGGCGAGCGGTACGGGTACGGCGCCCAGAAGCGCATGATCGACGGCGGCCCCGGCTCGCCGCCCCAGCGCCGGTCTTCGCCGGTGAGCATGATCGACGTGCCGCTCGAGCCGTGGAACGAGCGGTACGCCGAGAGCACCTTCGTGCGGCCGGTGTACGCGCGCGCGATGCGGACCGCGTCGTCGTTCGCGTCGGCGCCGGCGGTGGTGAAGAACGTGCGCGCCCCGCCGTCCTTGGCCCATGGGCTCATCGCGGAGAGCTCTTCGCCGAGCTCGGCGCGCTTGTCGTGGAAGAAGGAGGGCGCGGCGTAGCACAGCGTCGCGGCCTGCTCCTGGATCGCGGCGACGACCTTCTCGTGGCCGTGCCCGAGGTTCACCGCGATGAGGCCGCTCCCGAGATCGAGGTACTTCTTGCCGTCGACGTCGAAGAGGTACGAGCCCTCGCCCTTGACGATGACGGGCGCGACGAGGCCGCCCTGCGCCGCCCACGGGGTAAGGATGTACTTTGCATGCTTCGCCTGGATCTCGGCCGTGCTCATGAGCCGCGATTGTAGCGTATGCTCGGACGCCCCATGGCCAAGAAGCTCCTCGCGATCGATCAAGGCACCACCGGCTCGACCGCCATCGTCTCCACCCTCGAGGGCGAGGTCCTCGGGAAGACCAACGTCGAGTTCGAGCAGCACTTCCCGAAGCCGGGCTGGGTCGAGCACGACGCGGAGCAGATCTGGCGGAGCGTCGAGGCGTCCGTCGAGGGCGCGCTCGCCGCCGCGCGCGTCGCGGGGACCGAGATCGGCGCGATCGGGATCACGAACCAGCGCGAGACGACGCTCGTGTGGGACCGCAAGTCCGGCAAGCCGGTCCATCGCGCGATCGTCTGGCAGTGCCGGCGCACCGCGCCGACGTGCGACCGCCTCAAGGCGGAGGGCGCCGAAGCGAGCGTCCGGAAGAAGACCGGCCTCGTCATCGACGCGTACTTCTCGGGCACGAAGATCGCGTGGATCCTCGACGAGGTCTCCGGCGCGCGCGCGCGGGCGGACAAGGGCGACCTCGCGTTCGGGACGATCGACTCGTTCGTGGTGTGGCGCCTCACCGGCGGCGAGGTCCACGCGACCGACGTGACGAACGCGTCGCGCACGCTCCTCATGGACCTCGCGACGCGCACGTGGGACGACGAGATGCTGAAGCTCTTCGCGGTGCCGGCGAGCGTGCTCCCGAAGATCGTGCCGAGCGCCGGCCCGATCGGCACGACGAAGGGCGTCGGCTTCTTGCCGGACGGGATCCCGATCACCGGCATCGCGGGCGATCAGCAGGCCGCGCTCTTCGGTCAGGCGTGCTTCACCGAGGGCGACGCGAAGTGCACGTACGGCACCGGCGCCTTCGCGCTCATGAACATCGGCAAGACGCCGACGCCGAGCCAGCACGGCCTCGTCACGACGGTGGGCTGGCAGATCGGCGACGACGTGACCTACGCGCTCGAGGGCAGCGCGTTCATCGCCGGCGCGGCGGTGCAGTGGCTCCGTGACGGGCTCGGCCTCATCAAGAGCGCGCCCGAGATCGAGGAGCTCGCGCGGAAGGTCGCGTCGTCGGAGGGCGTCGCGTTCGTCCCCGCGCTCGCGGGCCTCGGCGCGCCGTACTGGGATCAATCGGCGCGCGGGACGATCGTGGGACTCACGCGCGGCACGACCGCGGCGCACCTCGCGCGCGCGACGCTCGAGGGGATCGCGTTCGAGGTCTGGGACCTCCTCGAGGCGATGACGAAGGACGCGGGCCGCCCGCTCGCGTCGCTCCGCGTCGACGGAGGGGCGTCGAAGAACGACCTCCTCGTGCAGTTCCAGGCGGACATCGCGAAGGTGAAGGTGGTGAGGCCGGTCGAGGTCGAGTCGACCGGCCGCGGCGCGGCGATGCTCGCCGGCATCGGGGCGGGCCTGACGGACCTCGCCGCTGCGTCGAAGATGGTGAAGGTCGACCGTACGTTCGAGCCTGTTTTTACGGCCTCGGAGCGCGAGGAGCACATCGCGAGGTGGCGGCGCGCGATCGCGCAAACCAGGGGCCCCCGCGCGGCATCCTAAGACGTCCTTGGCTGAGGCACGATGCGCACCGTGTCCGACACGTCCGATCCGCTTCCACGATTCGTCGAGGCGTGCGACGCTTGAGATCTTCTTATTCGCTTCGAACTGAGGAGCACGGCGTTCAGCCCACGCGCGCGCTCCCCTCGGTCAGCCCCCGAGGACGGCTTGCCTTCGAAAGGGAGACTATCCATGACCAATGACCGTCATCCGACGGCCCCCCTACGGGAAGTCCCCGTGGACTGGGAGGCGCTCGAGGATGCATTCGAGAACAACGCGCCCGAGGTGCACAGCTATCTGCACCTGACCACGGGCGAGGTGCTGCGTGTCGTCGACGGCGTCGCCGATCCGCAGATGCACGCGCGCATCAGCGCGGACACGAACTACCTGCGGATCGATCCCGTGTCGTCCCGCGAGCAGTACCGCTGGATGGAGCGCTTCATCCCGATGGTCGACGAGGCGGAGCTTCGCGGGAAGCTCGCCCACGCGATCGACGGCAAGGGCGCGTTCCGTCGCTTCAAGGACGTGCTGATGACCTACTCGGCCGATCGCGAGCGCTGGTTCGCGTTCCGGAGCGAGCGGCTGCGCACCTTCATGGAGGCGTGGCTCAACGCGCACGCGATCCAGGCGGTGCCGCGGCCGGGATGGAGCGACGCGCCGCCGAACTCGACCGACGAGGCCGCGCCCGACAGCCTCGCGCCGACGAGCCTACCGGCGCCGGGCGCGCCGCCGTCTTCGACCGACGTCCCCGCCGTCGCGGGGAGCGACGACGCGCCGAAGTCGCAGAGCGGCCGCCGCCAGCGCAACGCGGAGTCGCTGCGGAAGCTCCTCGTCGATCTCGGCGAGGCGCTCGGTCCGCGCGAGCTCGACCTCCTCGTCTCGTTCGCCGAGTTCTTGAAGGCGCGGCGCGCGGCGCGGGGCTTCGCGCACCACCACGAGCACATGATGAACGAGCGCGACGTGCCGGCCGCGACGCGCTCGGGGCGGATCGTCGATCCGCCGAGCTCACCTTCGCTCGACACCAAAGGCGGCTCCTCTTCCTGACTGCCGTGGGAACGCGTCGTCTCTTCGCCGCCGTGCTCCTGACGTCCCTCGCGCTCGCGGCCCCCGCCGGAGCGGAGTCGACGCGTGGCGATCGTGTCGCCGTGCGCTTCGTGACGCCCGAGACCGGCGGCGCCGCGCGGCCACGTTTCATCACCGAGCGAGAGCTCGCGTTCTTCACGCGCATCGAGGCGCTCGTCGAGCAGGCCCCGCTCGAGGCCAGCGACTACCCGGAGCGCTACGTCCGCGCCGCGCTCGATCGCTTCGTCGCGCGCACGATGCTCGCCAACCTGATGATCCAGCGCGGGGTGGAGCCGCCCGACCTCGGGCGCCTCGCGCTCGAAGGTCGGAGCGAGCTCGAGCAACGGATCGGCGGCCCGAACGTCCTCCTCGACGTGATGAAGCGGGAAGGGATCGAGGAGGACGAGCTCCTCGCGTTCCTCCGCGATCAGGCGCGCGCGGCCTTCTACGTCGACCGCACCATCACGCCGATCCTCGCCGTGAGCGAGGACGCGCTGCGCGAGGCCCATCGCGCGATGCTCCACCCGTTCCGCGGCAAGCCCTTCGACAAGGTCCGCGCCGACCTCCGCCGCTGGCTCGTCGTCGAGCGCCTGCGCGCGGCGGAGACCGAGTTCCTCCAGAGCGCGCGCGCCCGCGTCCGCGTCGTCACGATCCTCACGCCGACCAGCAAGCAGGCGGACAAACCGTGAGCGCCGGCGGCGGAGAGGGGGCGGCGGACACGAGGAAGGTCGTCATCGCGGCGCTGGCGGGGAACCTCGCGATCACGGCGTGCAAGTTCGGGGCGGCGTTCCTCTCCGGCTCGACCGCGACGCTCGCGGAGGCGGTGCACTCCGTCGCCGACACCGGCAACCAGGGCCTGCTCCTCATCGGGATGCGCCTCGCCGCGCATCCGCCCGACGCGAAGTACCCGTTCGGTCGTTCGGGCGAGAAGTACTTCTGGCCGTTCGTCGTCTCGCTGATGCTCTTCACGCTCGGCGGCGCGTTCGCGGTCTACGACGGCGTGCACCACATCCTCCATCCGAAGGCGGAGACCGGCTCGCGCTGGTGGAGCTACGGCGTGCTCGGCGTCTCGCTCGTCTTCGAGGCGATGAGCTTCCGCGTCGCGTGGCGCGAGTTCAAGGTGCTCGCGAAGGGGCGGCACTGGATCGACGCGATCAAGGAGACGCGCGACCCCACCATCCCGCTCGTCCTCGCGGAGGACACGACCGCGCTCTTCGGCCTCACGATCGCGTTCGTCGCCGTCCTCGCGAGCCAGCTCACCGGCATCGCGCTCCTCGACCCGGTCGGCAGCGTGTGCATCGGCCTCCTCCTCGCCGCGGTCGCGATCGTGCTCGCGCGCATCACGCACTCGCTCCTCATCGGCGCGAGCGCGGAGCCGGAGGAGGAGGGCCACGCGCTCGAGATCACGGAGGGGACCCCCGGCGTCGAGAAGGTGACGCAGCTCCTCACGTTCCACGTCGGCCCCGACGTCGTCATCCTCTCGATGAAGATCGGGTTCCGCAAAGGGATGGTCGTCGAGGAGGTGGAGGCGACGATCAACGAGATCGAGCGCCGGATCCGCGCCGAGATGACGACGATGCGCAAGATCTTCATCGAGGTCGACGCGCACGGCGACGGCCGCGGCCTCGCGCGCGCCCGCGCCGCGTGGGCGAAGGTAAAGGCGGAGCGGAAGGACGAGCCGAAGGACGCGCCGGAGAAGGCCGCGGAGTGAGCTGGGGCCCCACGCGCGTGGTGCTCGCGCTCGTCGCGCTCGCCGCCGTCGTGACGTTTTTGCCGGCGCGGTCGGCGGCGGACAAGCGGAGGAACGAGCATCCGCGCGCGCGCGTCGGGCTCGTCTTCGACGTCGGCGGGCGCGGCGACAAGAGCTTCAACGACGCGGCGTACCTCGGGGTGTCGCGCGCGGAGGCGGAGCTCGGGGTGGAGGTGAGCTACCTCGAGCCGTCGAGCACGGAGGACCGCGAGGCCGCGCTCCGCCTCTTCGCCGCGCGGAAGCTCGACCTCGTGATCGGCGTCGGCTTCATCTTCTCGAGCGACATCGACGCGGTGGCGCGGGCGTACCCGGACATCCGCTTCGCCGGCGTCGACTACGCGGAGGGCAAGGACGGCGTCCCACCCAACGTCGCCGCGCTCTCGTTCCGCGAAGAGGAGGGCTCCTTCCTCGTCGGCGCGGTCGCGGGCCTGATGTCGAAGACGGGCCACGTCGGCTTCGTCGGCGGCATGACGGGCCCGCTCATCCTCAAGTTCGAGGCCGGCTACGCCGCCGGCGTCGCGGCCGCGTGTCCGCGCTGCACCGTGCACGCGGCCTACGCCGGGATGACGCCGGACGCGTTCCGCGATCCGGCGAAGGGCAAGGCGCTCGCGAACGCGCAGATCGCGGCCGGGAGCGACGTCCTCTACCACGCGTCGGGCTCGACCGGGCACGGGGTGTTCGAGGCGGCGGCGGACGCGCGCGCGCTCGCGATCGGCGTGGACGCGGACCAGCACGACGAGATGCCGGGCGTCGTCGTGACGAGCATGATCAAGCGCGTCGACGTCGCGGTCTTCGAGACGATCAAGGCGGTGCTCGAGGACCGCTTCGTCGCCGGCGCGCACGTCTTCGGCCTCGCCGACGAGGGCGTCGACTACGTCCACGAGGGCCCCCACGCCGCGGCGATCCCCGCCGCGGTGAAGGCGAAGGTCGAGGACCTCCGCGCCGACGTCGTCGCCGGCCGCATCCACGTCCCGAAGACACGTTGATGCGCGCCTGACGCCGCTGGCGGGATCTGCCGTTCGCTACGCTGCACCACCGGCGAGCCCGCTGCGCTCACGCTCGCGCCGCGGACACGCGAAGCTACTTGCGGCGCGTCGTCTTCGGTCGGCTCTCGCTCTCGCTCTCTCTCGTCGCGAGCACGGCGGCGCAGCTCGTGGCGGTGGCTGCCGCCGTGACCCACCGGGAGAGCGTGTGGAGGTCCTTCTCATGAGCGATGCGGGCGCGCTGCGCCTCGGTCGGCTCGAGCCCGCGCGCGGCGAGCACACCCGAGAGCGCGTCGCGCAGGCCCTCCTCGCGACCTTCCTCGCGACCTTCCTCGCGACCTTCCTCGCGGCCGGTTTCGAGCACCGCGTCGAGGTCCTCGTAGCCCTGACGGTTGAGGAGGTTCTTCAGCGTGGCGACGTCGGCGGCGTCGCGATCGTAGAGGGCCTCGACCGGGACGGGGTTGGCCAGGATGCCGGGCGCGGTGAGGAGCTCCCCCGGCAGAGCGACGCGGATCGGCTTCTTGGGCTCGTGCACCTCGACGCAGCGAGGGCCGACGAGGCGCACGACCCAGAAGATGCGCGTTCCCGCCGCGAACAGCTCCTGCATCTTCGTGTGCAGGTCGTCCTCGTTCTGTCCGACGTCCGCGTATTCGACCGCGAGGAGCGGCGCCGTGGTCGCCCACCCCGGCTCGTCCTTGACGTTGCCGACGGAGATGTCGGGCGCTCGCAGCTCCTTCGGGCCCGTCGAGACGCCGACGTCGATCCCCGCCGACTCGACCTTCGGATCCGTACCGAGCACCTGCCCGCCCGCGCGGTTCGAGCTGCCGCCGCGTTGTCCCGTCGGCGGAGTGAAGATCGCGTGTCCGTTGGAGAGCTCGTAGGGGTCCTTCGAACGAAGCTGGTCCGCCGTGAACGGACCAGGCGCGGCCATCGGACGAACATGACGCGGGCTCATGACGTCATCCTAGCACCCGCATCCGCGACACCGTTCCGTTCGTCGAGCGACTCGCATAACCTCGGCATCATGACGATGAACGCGTTCCTTCCCGTTCAGGCCATCAGCGCCGAGGACCACGCCGACGCGCTGCTCGAGCTCGCCTTTCTCGTCACCGCCGCCGACGGCAAGCTCGCGAAGGAAGAGGCGGACGCCTTCCGCGAGCTCGTCGCCCGCGTGCGAGGCAAGGCCGCGAGCGACGACGAGCTAGGTGCGCTCTACACCAAGTTCACGAAGGCGCTCGACGGCACCTCGTGCATCGACCGCGTGAAGCTCGTCGCGCCGAAGCTCCCCGCCGATCTCCGCGAGGCGGCCTTCCGCGTCGCGATGGCGCTCGCGCTCATCGATCGCGACGCGAGCCCGCAAGAGGACGCCCTCATCGACGTGCTCTTCCACTCGCTCGGCCTCGACGAGGCGCGCGCGGAGGAGGTCGCGAAGGAGGTGCGCGTCGCGCTCAGTCCTCCGCTCGACTCGCCGCCGCCCGCCTAGCCGCGTCGCTCGCCTCGTCGACCGCGCGGAGGATCTGCCGCGCGCGCCCGAGGAACGCCTCGCCCGAAGGGAGGAGCTTCATCCCGCGCGGCGTCCGCGTGAAGAGCGGGGTGCCGATCTCGTCCTCGAGCGCGCGGATCTGCCGGCTGACCGGCGGCTGCGCGACGCGGAGCCGAGACGCGGCGCGCCCGACGTTGCCTTCCTCCGCCACCACCACGAAATAACGAATCTGCGCGAGGCTCACCCCTCCAGCATACCAAATCGGTATTGGACGCTCGCGCCTCGCGCCCGCATCTTTCGTGCGGAGCGATGGCGATCGAGATCCTGAGCGCGGCGGAGATCGCGAAGATGAGGCGCGCGGGCCGCGTCGCGGCGGAGACGCTGGCCTACGTCGGCGAGCGCATCCGCCCGGGCATCACGACCGGCGAGATCGAGCGCTGGGTGCGGGAGGACACCGCCCGACGCGGCGGCAAGCCGAGCCAGCTCGGCTACAAGGGCTTCCCCGCCGCGGTGTGCACGAGCCGGAACGAGGTCGTGTGCCACGGCATCCCGCGCGCCGACGAGCTCCTCGTCGACGGCGACATCGTGAACGTCGACGTCACGACGAACCTCGACGGCTACCACGGCGACACGTCCGCGACGTTCATCGTCGGCGACGCGAAGCCCGCCGCGCGACGGCTCGTCGAGGCCGCCCGCCGCTGCCGCGACGCCGGCATCGCGGTGGTGCGCGAGGGCGCCCGCCTCGGCGACATCGGCGCCGCGATCGAGGAGCAAGCGCGCAAGGACGGCGTGACGGTGGTGACGGAGCTCGGCGGCCACGGCATCGGCCGCAAGATGCACCTCGATCCGCACGTGAGCCACACCGGCAAGCGCGGCACCGGCATCCGCCTCAAGGCCGGGATGGCGATCACGATCGAGCCGATGATCAACGAGGGCCGCCCCGACGTGGAGTTCCTCGACGACGGCTGGACTGTGCTGACCGCCGACCGCAAGCTCTCGGCGCAGTGGGAGCACACCGTGATCGTGACCCCAACCGGCTACGAGCTCACCACGCTGCTCGCCGATTCTAGATGATGTCGGCGCGCGGGAAGTGTTGCCGGATCGCAGCGGTCCCGGCCTCGTCGACCGAGCAACGATGGACCGCGAGCGACGCGAGGTGCGGGAGGTCCGGGGCGGCGAGCATCGCGTCGACGCCGGCTTCGAGGAGCGAGCATCGCCTCAGCTGGAGCTTCGCCAGCGCCGGCAGGCGGAGGTCCGCGAACGACCCGTCGACGACGAAGTGCCCGAGGCGCAGCTCCTCGAGCGCTCCGAGGTCGAGGCGCGTGAGCGGAGCGAGCGGGTGGCGCAGCGGGACATGCTCGGCTGGGTCGCGCTCGGCGCACCGCACGTCGAGCTCGAGGCGCAGCTCCGTCAGCCGGCGCGAAGGCAGCCTCTCGGCGGGTCGCAGCGTTCGATGAGGTGGTCGGCGAAGACGACGCGCGGTCCGTCGTCGTCGGGCGCGGCGGTGATCGCCTCGAGGAAAGGGACGTCGTCCTGCTGCCCGGTCCACTTCGAGCGACTGAGCGGCCGCTTCGGCTCTCTCGTCACCTGCTTGGATCAGAGCCCGCGATCGCGGAGGAACGTCACGAGGTCGGCGTAGAAGTCGAGGTGGCTCCAGCGGTTGCCGGCGCCGGCGGGGCCGCCGAAGAGCTGGCCGATCTCGTCGAAGTGATCGGCGGGGACGCAGCCGAGGAAGGTGCCCCACCGCGCGCTCTCGACGAGGACGAGGCCGTCGTTCGGCGCGCCGGACCAGCCCGAGAGGAGGAGCTGCGGCACTTTGAGGAGCACCTCGGTCGTGTCGCGGGTGTCGTTCCACTTCGCGATCCACGGGGGCGCGTCGTTCGTCTTGCACGCGTCGCCGCCGAGCGAGCTCGCGGTGCGGCCGGTGACGGACCAGTAGGGGATGCCGGGGACGTTGGGGTAGTCGCGGTTGAACCGCGCGATGTTCGTGCTCGAGAACTGCCGGAACGACTGGACGATCGAGGTGTCGCGCCCGATCTGGTCCCACAGCGGCGCGCCGAGGATGCGCACGAAGCCGTCGAACGCCCACGACGTGAACGGGTTGTCGATGAGCTCGAAGTGATCGGAGAGCGGCGTGCCGTGATGCGGCGTCGCGAACGTGACGACGGACGCGACGAGGTCGGGCCGTTCGTGCGCGACGTACCGCGCGTCGAGCCCGCCCTGCGAGTGCCCGATGATGTTCACCTTCCGCGCGCCGGTCCGCCGCACGATCTCCTCGACGCGCGCCTGCAGCTGCTTGCCGCGATGAATCGAGTCGTTGAACGGATCGACCGTAGGCGTGAAGACGCGCGCCTCACCGCGGGCCGCGAGGTGCTCTTTGACGCCGTGGAAGTAGTTGATGAAGTCGATGCCGGCGAAGTCTTCGAACCCGAAGAAGCCATGCGCGAGGACGATCGGGTAAGGCGGGGCGGCGGGATCGGTCGCGGCCAGCTCCGTCGTCGCGGCCTCTTCGGCATCGACGGCGCACGCAGGCAGCGCGGCAGCGGCGAGCGCGATCGCGAGAGGCAGAGCGAGCCGGACGACCTTCATGCCGGCGCCTTATGTGCTCGGCCACAGCCTTTGCGTCAAGCCACGCGCAACGAAAGACGCGTCGGGGACACATTGCGCAACTCGCGCAGAAACCGGGCTCGCACATGGCGATGCGGTCGACGATGGCGCGGCGTTCGTGCCGTCGTCGCTGACGTGGTGAGGCATCCGGCGAGGATGTCCGGCTTCATTGGCGCCGCGCGTTTTTTCTGGGCCTCACCACGAGCATCCGGCCGTTGGCTACGCCTTTGGTCAGGGGCGCTGGCAGGATCTGCCGTTCGCCACGTCGCATCCCGGCGGGCCCGACACGCCCAGCTCGCGAGCACCGCCGTGTCCGCTCGCGCGGCTCGAGCTTGTCACGATCATCCTTTGTGTCGGGCAGATCGCTTGTCGGCTTCGGCTTCGGGCGATTGGAGCGAAGAGGTTGCGGGGGCCTCGCTTTCGGCGCTTGGGGGCTCCGTTCCTGCTACGCGGTACCTCGAGCTTGCGCGGCGGGCTTGGTCGAGTGTGTCGTTGAGGAGGGTCGTGGCGAGCTCGATGTGGTCTCTCGGTGCGCGGCCGAAGAGGGCCTTGTTCGAGCCTCGGAGCGTGACCACGATGCCGTCGAGATCGATCGGCACGTGGAGGCGGGGGCCGCTGCGGGTGATGAGGACGATCTTCCACTCCTCTTGGTCGGGGGTCGGTTCGACGGCGAACGTGTCGATGTCTGCGAGCAGGTGCTCGAATCGCTCGCCGGGAGGCATGGGGCCTACGCGACAGGCGAAGCGGCCGCCCTCGAAGCGTACGGTCGTCGTGTTCCGGAGAGCGCGGACGAAGAAGTAGGCGAACAGCGCGGCGCCGGCGAGGCCGGCGACGAGGAACGTCGTCGATATCGGCTTCGGCGAGGTGAGCTGCGGCAGGAGCAGGTTCCATAGGCACGCGAACGCGTGGAACCTCGCGCGTGACTTCCGCGAGCGGAAGCGTCCCCCCATCCCGTCCGCGTCCGGAATCCAGCGGACCGCGCGCGCGACGTCGTCGGACACGATCGCAGCCTACTGGATCGCGGGCCGCCACGCGCGTAGCGGGCTCGCCGGTGGTGCAGCGTAGCGAACGGCAGATCCCGCCAGCGCCCCAGACCAAAGGCGTAGCCAACGGCCGGATACTCGTGCGAGGCCAAAGAAAAAAGACCACGCGATGAGGGGCACGCGACGTTGCGTGCGGTTGCTGCGAGAGGCTGCTGCGAGTGGCTGCCGCGAGTGGCTGCTACGAGAGCCAGGCGACGGTGACGCCGTCGCCGCCTTCGCCGGTGGTGCCGGCGCGGAAGTAGCGGACGTAGGGGCTCGACTTGAGCTCGCGGCGGATGGCCTCCTTCAGCGCGCCGGTGCCGTGGCCGTGCACGAGGAAGCAGACGCGGCGCTCGTCGTTGATGGAGCGATCGAGGAACGTGACCGCGAGCGACAGCGCGTCGTCGGTGCGGAGGCCGCGGAGGTCGCACGTGTTGTCGCTCGTCTGCACCGCCGCGTCGAGGCCGGGGGGATCGCCGCCCTTCGTGGGGGCGGCGGGCGCGGCGGCCTTTCGGCGTGGCTCGGACTCGGCGGTGATGGGACGCACTTCGGAAGGGTCGACGACGAGCTTCAGCGGGCCCGCTTGCACGCGGACCGCGCCGTCGGGGAGGACCTCGAGGACGTCGGCTTCGCCGCGGAGGCGCGTGACGAACACGCGGGCGCCCTTCTTCGGGAGGAACGCGGGCGCCGCCGACGCGACGGCGGGTGGGGCCGGCGTCGAGAGCTGCGCGGGATCGAGCGCGCCGCCGACGGCGACCTGCGCGGCGACGCGATCGATCGCGGCTTGCGCCTCCTTCGCGGCGGCGGCGTCGAGCTTCTTGCTCCGGAGCTTGGCTTGCGCCTCGCGGAGCTCTTCGCGCGCGCGGCGGACGGCGCCGAGGAGCGACTCTGCCTCCTTCGAGACGTGGCGGTGCTCGCGGTCCTTCGCCGCGCGGAGCTCGCCCTCGAGGGCGCGGCGCGTCTCCTCCGCTTCGCGCTCGCGTGTCTCCGCGGCGGCGCGCGCGAGCTCGAGGGCCGCGCGCTCGTCGTTCAGCTTCTTCACGACGCTCTCGAACTGGACGTCCTCGCGCGTGAGGAAGCGCTCGGCGCGCTCGATGACCGTGCTCGGGAGCCCGAACGTCCGCGCGACCGCGAGCGCGCTCGAGCTGCCGGGGACGCCGACCGCGAGCTTGAAGGTGGGGCTCATCGTGGGGAGGTCGAAGCCCATCGACGCGTTCTGGAAGCGATCGTCGGCGAGCGCGAGCGCCTTCAGGCCTTCGTAGTGCGTGGTGACGACGACGGCGCCGCCGCGCGCGGTGAGGGAGTCGAGCATGCCGGCGGCGAGGGCCTCGCCTTCGCGCGGATCGGTGCCGCCCGCGAGCTCGTCGAGGAGGACGAGCGCGCCCGGCTGCGTGTCGTCGAGGATGCGGACGAGGTTCCGCACGTGCGCGCTGAAGGTGGAGAGGCTCTTCGTGAGACTCTGGTCGTCGCCGACGTCGGTGAGGACGACCTCGAAGATGCCGACCGCGCTGTCGTCGCCGCAGGGCACCGGGAGGCCGGCGCGGATCATGAGCGCGACGAGGCCCATCGTCTTCAGCGCCACGGTCTTGCCGCCGGCGTTGGGGCCGCTCACGACGACCGCGCCGCGCGCGGCGACGGCGAGGTTCGAGGGCACGACCGCGTCGAAGCGGAGGACGCCGTTCTTCTCGCTGTCGAGGAGGAGGAGCGGGTGGCGCGCGGCGCGGAGGTCGAGGCGCGCTTCGTCGACGACGTCGGGGAAGGCGAGGCGGAGGTCCTCCGCGAGGCGGGCGGTGGCGGCGCGGACGTCGGCGCGCGCGAGCGCCTCGATCGCGGCGATGACGCTCGGGAGCGACTCGCCGATGCGGTCGGAGAGCTTCGTGTAGATTGCAATTTCTTCGCGTTGGACCTCGGCCTCGAGGACCTTGAGGCGGTTGCCCATCGGGATCACGGCGCGGGGCTCGACGAAGAGCGTGGCGCCGCTCGCGCTCGTCGCGTGGACGAGGCCGGGGAAGCGCTCGTGCGCGTCGGAGCGGACCGGCACGACGTAGCGGCCCTCGCGCTCGGTGACGAAGCGGTCCTGGATGATGCCCTCGTACTTCGACATGAAGTCGTCGAGGCGCGCGAGGAGGCGCTGCCGCGCGGTGTGGTACTCGCCGCGGAGCTCCTTCAGGCGCGGCGAGGCGCGATCGGAGAGGGTGCCGTCGGGGTCGAAGGCGGCGGCGAGCTCGTCCGCGAGCGCGTCGAGCGTGGGGTCGGTGGTGCACGCGGAGTGGAGCGCGGGGACGCGCGACTTCTTGTTCGCGAGGAAGCGGCGGAGGGTCTTGGCGGCCTCGAGGGCTTTGCCGACCTCGCGGATCTCGGTCGGCGCGAGGACGCCGGCGGCGCCGACGCGACCGACCGCGGACGACACGTCGGCGAGCGCGACCGTGGGGAGCGGCTCGTTGCCGGCGCGGAGCGCGGTCGCCTCGGCGGCCTCGTCGAGCAGGCGCCGCACCTCGGCGCGCGTGCGCGCGAAGGGGAGGGCGAGCGCGAGCGCCTTGCCGCCCTCGGAGACGCAGCGCGCGGCGAGGGCGCCGAGGACGCGCGCGTACTCGAGGTCGGACCGGGTCTTGTCCGGACACGGATCGCGAAGCTGATCGGTAGTGCTCACGGGAACGTCCGAGCGGGAGGGAAGCCGCCATGGTGATCACGGCGGCGTCCGGTTTCAAGGGTATATGGTCGCCGGCGGGGCGACCGTCTACCGGAGGCGCGCGCGGGCGGCGAGGAGAGGGCGCTCGACGAGGAGGTGGGCGGCGTGCGCGAAGGCGAGGGAGAGCGCGAAGCCGAGGACGAAGACGAGGGCGAGCGAACCTTCGCCGAGGAGGCGCTTCACCGCGACGACGGCGGGGACGTTGAGGAGGTAGATCGCGTAGCTGCGATCGCCGATGAAGCGCGCGATCGGGTGCTCCAGCAGCGGCGCGAGGAGGTGATCGGCGCGAAGCGCGCACGCGCCGACGAGCGCGATCATCGAGAGGTGCGCGAGCGCGAGGGAGCCGCCGGTCCACGCGAGGAAGAGGAGCGCGGCGAGCGCCGCGAGCGACGCGGCCCGGTGCGCGAGGACGGGCGCGAGGAGCGCGAGGCCGGCGCGTGACCGCAGCGCGAGGGCGAGCAAGGCGCCGCCGACGATCGGCGCGGCGATGCTCCGGAGCGCGCGGAGGAGCACGCCGGCGCCGAGGAGAGCGCCGAGGTGCCCGCGATCGGCGAGCTGATCGACGGCGAGCACGCCGAGCATGAACGTGGCCGCGACGCCGGTGCGCCGCGCGGCGCGCATGACGAGGGGCCACACGAGGTAGAACTGCTCCTCGGTCGCGAGCGACCAGCCGAACCCGAACACGACGGAGTGGGGGACGTTCGTGTCGAGGAGCCAGTTGCTCGTGTACGTGAGGTGGACGGGCAGGCTGCGGAGGAAGTGGTCGCGCACGGGGCCGGGGTCGCGGAGGAGCACGGCGTGGACGACGAAGAGCGCGAGGACGGCGTAGTAGAGCGGGAAGATCCGGAGCGCGCGGCGCGCCCAGAAGCGGCCGAGCCGCACCGTGCCGGTCGCCTCCTTCTCGCGGCAGAGCAGCGTCGTGATGAGGAAGCCGGAGAGCGCGAAGAACAGATCGACGCCGAGCGGCCCGCGCCCCATCACACCTTCGAGCGGTCGCGGCGTCGCGTGATGGAACACGACCGGCAGGATCGCGAGCGCGCGTACGCCGTCGAACGACGGGATGCGCGCGCGCTCGAGGGCGTCGCGAGGCGAGAGCGGAGGAGCCACGACGCGCGCCCGACGCTTCAGTGCGTGCAGTTCTCGAGGCGCACCTGGGCGGTGAGGGCGCAGGTCGCCTCGCCCTGCTCGAGCTTCGGGCAGCGGATCTCGGCCCAGGCCCGACCGGACGCCACGCCCATGTTCGGCTCGGTGAGGCGCGCGACGCACGTGCGGTCCTCCCACGCGCCGGTGGGGCGTTCGACCACGACGCGGACGTCCTTCGAGTCGCCGGTCCCTTCGAGCCTGCCCTCGATCCGGACGGTCTGGTCGTCGCCGACGCGGAGCGCGGCGCTGACGTCGTACTTCTCGTCCGCGACCTCGCGCACCGCGCACGTCACGGAGACGAGCTTGCCGCTCCACGTCGAGCCGTTCGGCGCCGGCGTGCTGGGGACCGCGGCGCTGGGCTCGCCGAAGGCCCCGACCTCGGCGAGCGCGCCGGCGTCGCTGCACGCGCCGGCGTCGGGGTCCTCGAAGCGACCGGTGAAGATCGCCTGCGCCGTCGCGGCGCCGACCTGCCCGGACGACGACGACGAGGGCCCGTCCTCGGAGGACAGCGCCGTCGACGGACCCCCGCTACATCCGAGCAGCGACGCGACCACGAGCAGGTGCGCTCTCATCGCGTCATCGTGGCTACTCCGGCTTCGTGCTGCTTGGGCTGCCGCCGGCGCCGCTCGGCATCGGGTTCGCCTCGCGCTCGAGGTAGCGGAAGATCGTGCGGGGGTCGACGCCGAGGTCGCGTGCGGTTTGGGTGCGGTTGCCGTTGTTGCGCTCGAGGATCTCCAGCACGTACTTTCGCTGGAACTCCTCCTTCGCTTTCTCGAGCGGCAAGATGGAGCTCTCGCCGGCTTGATCGAGCTCGAGGTCCTCGACGCCGAGGAGGGTCTTGTCGCAGAGGACGAGCGCCTTCTTGATGCGGTTCTCGAGCTGGCGGATGTTGCCGGGCCAGTTGTTCTTGCGGATGGAGGCGAGGGCTTGGGGGGTGAAGCCCTGCACCGGCGAGTGCAGCTCCTCCGCGTACTTCGAGAGGAGCGCCTTCGCGATGATGAGCACGTCGTCGCCGCGGTCGCGGAGCGGGGGGAGCCAGATGTTGACGACGTTGAGGCGGTAGTAGAGGTCCTCGCGGAACCGGCCGCCCTTGATCTCCTCCTCGAGGATACGGTTCGTCGCGGCGACGACGCGGATGTCGACCTTCTCCGGCTTGCTGTCGCCGACGCGGAAGACGACGCGCTCCTGCAGCGCGCGGAGGAGCTTCACCTGGAGGTTCAGCGGCAGCTCGCCGATCTCGTCGAGGAAGAGCGTGCCCTTGTCCGCCGCCTGGAACTTGCCGGGGCGGGAGGCGATCGCGCCGGTGAAGGCGCCCTTCACGTGGCCGAAGAGCTCGCTCTCGATCAGGTTCTCCGGGATCGCGCCGCAGTTGATGACGATGAACGGGCCCGACGCGCGGTTCGAGCGGCGATGCAGCTCGCGCGCGATGAGCTCCTTGCCGGTGCCGGTCTCGCCCGTGATGAGGACGGAGATGTCCGTCGTCGCCACCTTCTGCAGCTTGCGGAACACCTCCATCATCGACGGGCAGACGCCGATGATGTCGCCGAAGCGCTTGTCCTTCAGCTCCGCCGCGAGCTTCTCCTTGTCGGCGCGGAGCGCGCTGAGGAGCATCGCGTTCTGCAAGATGAGCGAGGCCTGGCCGGCGAAGATGGAGAGGAGATCGAGCTGGCCCTTCTGGAAGAGGCCCTTCACCCGATCGTTGCCGACGTAGAGCGCGCCGGTGACGTGGCCCTGCGAGACGAGCGGCGCGCACATGACGCTCGAGAGGCGGAGCGCGACGACGCTCTCCGAGGTGCGGAACACGTCGTCCGAGAGCGCGTCCGACACGATGACGGGGCGGCCGCTCTCGAGGACGCGGCGCACGATGCTGTCCGAGATCGCGCCGGTCGTGTCGGTGATCGCCTCGCGGTTCACCTGCCGCGACGCGCGGATGACGGGCTTGCCGGCCTGGCCCGACGGCGAGCCGTCCGAGCCGTACGCGTCGTCGAGGAGGAGGACGAGGCCCTTCTCCGCGCCGGTGATGTCGATGACGGTGTCGAGCATCGCCTCGAGCAGCTCGTCGAGGTCCTTCAGCGTCATCAGCTTCTCGCTGAACTCGTGGAGCTTCCGCACCGCGGTGAGCTGGGCGGTGGTCTCCGCGCCGGCCGACGGCGACGAGGGGGAGGCGGCGGACGCGCGCGCGGCGGACTGCGGCTCGTCGAAGATGCTGAACTGGAGCTCCGCGTCGCCGAGCGTGATGCGGTCGCCGTGGACGAGGCGCGCGCGGCGCTTCTTCTTCCCGTTGATGAGGATCTCGCCGCCTTTGTCGACCTCTTCGAGGTTGAAGTCGCGGCCGTCGAACAGCACCTGCGCGTGCGTCTCACCGATGCCGGCCGTCGCGACGGCGACGTCGTTCCCGAGCGCTCGACCGATCGTGGAGACCGGCTTGTAGAGCACGTAGGTGCGCGGCGAGCCCGCAGGGGGGAACCACTTGAGGATCGGCACTTCTGGCGAAACATATCCCAAAAGCCTCGGCCGTTCCGTATAGAATGGTGCGTCCCTTACCTGGGGAGGAGAGACTGAATGAAGAGGATCGCTGCGCTCGTGCTGTTCGCCTTCGCGTGTGTTCTCGCCACCGCGGCTTGCGGCGGCGACGACAAGAAGCCGCCGATGACCCCCGACACCGCGGACACCGACAAGCCGGCCGAGCTCGCTGACGCGGGCGCGACGACCACGCCGCCCGCGAACTGACGCGCGCTCAACCCGCGCCGACGTGGCGCGTGAACGACCGCTCGGTCAGGCTCATGCCGCGAGCCCGAGGAGCCGGCGCGTCGATCAGGTCCGTCGCGGACGACGCCGTGAGCTCCGCGCCGAGCTCCGCCGCCAGCGCCGGCGACCACGCGCACGCAGCGCGCGGAGACCACGCGAGTCCATGCACCGCATGCGCGGCGATGGAGCGCGTCTTGGAAGGTCCTAGAAGTCCTAGAAGGCGCCTGCGGCCGAGATCATCGCGCCGCCGGGTGCGGTCGAGAATCGCGGATCGGGACCGACGAGCTGCATCAAGCTCCGGCTCGCTTGCGACGAGTGGCTCGTCGCGGCGGGCGTGAGCGCGGGGATGGGCGTGACGGCGAGGTCGACCGGCGGCGTCCATTGCTTCGCCTGCACGTCGCCGGCGTCGCGCATGTTCCACGTGAGCGCGCCGGCGACCGCCGCGCCCGCGGCGCCGCCGAGCGACGGGCCGATGAAGCCGCGCTTCACGACCGGATCGTCCACGAAGAGGTAGAACGGGAACACGAGGCAGCCGGCGAGGAGGCCCGCGCCGTAGCCGAGCCACATGTACTTCTGCGACTGGAGCGACGGCGTGTGGAAGACGCTGATCGCGCCCGCGCCGACGAGGCCGACGTTGTAGCCGATGAGCCCGGCCAGGCTCGACCCGTCCTTCCAGTCGTCGTGCCGCCCCTGCACCGCGATGCCGAAGAGCGAGCCGCTGACCGCGCCCCAGCCCGCGCCGCTGCCGATGAAGAGCATGTTGCGCGGATCGGGGTGCAGCCACTCGCCGAACGCGAAGCCGCCGACGCCGCCGCCGGTCGCGAGGAGGAACGTCACCGTCGTCTGCGTGCGGAAGTCCCAGTCGTTGCCCTTCTCACGCGTGTACTGCCACTGCGTGCCGGCGATCGCCATGCCCTCGAGGCCGCCGAGCACGAGGCCCGCCGCGGTGGCGGACGGGACGCCGCGCGGGAAGCGCCCGACGTGCTCGTCCACCGCCCAGAAGCCGATCGGGACGGCGGCGCCGAACCCGATCGGCATGATGACGGCGAGGCCCGGGTCCTTGATCTTGAAGAGCGCGTCGAGCCAGATGCCGGTGCCGACGCCGTAGAGCGCGCCCGTGACGTAGAGCGCCAGCATCTCGGTGTTGGTGCGCTGGAGCGCGATCGGGGGCGGCGGCGGGGTATAGGGCTGATAAGGCTGATATCCGGGCTGATATCCCGGCGGCGGCTGATTGGGATAAGGCTGATATCCGGGCGGCGGCTGATTGGGATATGGCTGATAAGGCTGATATCCCGGCGGCGGCTGCTGCGGATAAGGCTGTTGCGGCGGCGGGTAATACGGCTGTTGCGCGGCGGCGTCCTCGGCGCCGAGGGCGAGGGTGGTCAGCGCGGCGAGGCCGGCGATGCGAAGCAAGCGGGATCGGATCATGTTTCCTCGACTCAGACCTGGGGACTCGCCTTGAGGCCGCTCATGCTCTCGAACTCGGGGGTCAGCTCGCGGCTCATCAGGTCCTTGAGCGCCTCGAGCACCGGTTTGTCCTCGTAGAGGACCTTGTACGTCTCGTTGATGATCGGGAGCTCGATGCCGAGCTTCTGCCCGAGGTCGTAGGCGCTCTTCGCCGTCTTCACGCCCTCGGCGACGTGGCCCAGCGTCGCGACGATGTCGGGCAGCTTGCGGCCCTTCCCGAGCTCGAGGCCCACCGTGCGGTTGCGCGAGAGCTCGCCGCAGCACGTGAGGACGAGGTCGCCCATCCCGGCGAGGCCGGCGAGCGTGATCGCCTGGCCGCCGCGCGCGAGCGAGAGCTTCACCATCTCGGAGAGGCCGCGCGTGATGAGCATCGCGCGCGTGTTGTGGCCGAAGCCGAGGCCGTCGGCGCAGCCGGCCGCGATCGCGATCACGTTCTTGATCGCGCCGCCGCACTCGACGCCGGGGATGTCCTTGCTCGCGTACGTGCGCAGGTACGGCGCGTGGAAGCGGTGCATGACCGTGTCGCGGACGCCGTCGTCCTCCGCCGCGATGACGACGCCGGTGGGGAGGCCGGCCGCGAGCTCCTTCGCGAACGAGGGGCCGCTCAGGAACGCGAAGTGATGGTGCGTCTCCCCCGGCAGCTCCGCGGCGAGGATCTCGTCGACGAACGTGAGGGTGCCGTTCTCGATCCCCTTCGTCGCGCTGACGATCGGCGCGCTCTTCGGGACCTTGCGCGCGACGAGCTGCGCGACCTCGCGCGTGGCGTGGCTCGGCGCGACGAAGAGGACCATCTCCGCGCCGGAGAGGGCCTCTTCCGGGTCGACGGTGGCGCGGAGGCGCGGGGGCAGCTTCGCGCTCGGGAGGTAGCGGCCGTTGACCTGGTCCTCGTTGATCTGCGCGACGAGGTCGGGGCGGCGGCAGTACATCGAGACGGTGTCGCCTTTGTCGGCGAGCACCTTCGCGAGCGCGGTCCCCCACGCGCCCGCGCCCAGCACCGCGACCTTCCGTTCGACCTGCGCGCTCGTCATCGCTCCAAGATACCAACTCTGGTAGCCTGCGGGGGCTTTGCAGAAGACCTTTGGGGCCTGGCTCGCCGTCGTGGCGCTCGCCGGGTCATCCGCTCTCAACGCCGGCTGCAGCTGCAACCCGGCCTGCCAGTTCCGGGGGACCATCAACCAGCCCGAGAACCTCTCGATGCGCCGGTCGATGCTGCGGAAGGCGATGGGTGACTTCTGCAAGCAGATGAAGAGCCGCAACGCCCCGCTGAAGCTGAGCGCCGACTCGCCGGTGATTGGGCGCTTCTATCCGAGCCAGTGCACCGCGAGCGAGGGCGACACGCTCCACGTGACCTTCGCCGGCATGGGCTACGCCTGGACCAACGTCACGAAGAAGGTGACCTTCAACGGCGGCGGGTCGGCCGCGTTCCGGTACGACTTCCAGGTGACCGACGGCGATCAGTGCGACATCTACTCGTACTTCCGCCCGCAGCGCATCGACGCGTCCAACTTCCAGACCCATCGCATCGAGAGCCCGCTCGCGACGATGTTCGCCGGCATCTCCTCGCTCGGGAACGACTTCGGCAAGCAGACGCTCGCGCAGAAGCTGCAGGAAGGGTTCACCGTCATCGCGAAGGACGGGAGCGAGGCCAACGTGGAGCTCGCGCTCGGCATCGTCCCGCTCGGAAAGAAGCCGTTCCACCCGTACCAGGTCGAGCGCGGCGACGGGCGCGTCACCTACGAGAACGAGCGCACCGAGGTCCACCAGAACCAGCGCGACTTCATCGGTCCGATCGTGGTGGAGGAGGAGAAGAAGGCGATCTACCTCACCGCCGCGGTCGACGGCATCCCCGCGATCGACGTCCTCGTGATGCGCAAGGCGGACGCGGAGCAGTCGCTCGGCCTCTACTACGAATACGCGCAGTCGGGCCCGCTCCAGGGCACGCCGATGCGGTCGGAGGTCCTCGCGCAGGGGAATCAACTGAAGCGTTCGATTGTCGTTCCGCCCGGGACCTATTACATCGTCCTGGACAACACCCCGACCGCCGGTCAGGTGGCCCCGGTGGTGAACGCGCTCGACGACCGCGCCGCCGTCGTCAACTACCTCATCCAGATCGGCGACGCGTCGTGAGCGAAGAAGAAGAGACGGTCGAGGCGAAGGAGGAGGCGAAGGAAGAGGTCGCCCCGGCGAAGGATGCGCCGCCAAAGCCCGCGCGCGAGCACAAGAAGCCGGAGCGGCCGCCGATCAAGGTGCTGCGCACGGTGTACTGGGCGCTCTGGTTCGTCCTCACGCCGTTCCTCCTCGCCTGCATCCTCGTCTGGGCGCTCACGCCCGCGAGCGGGATCGATCGCGGCGGCGTCCTCGGCTGGATCGAGGAGCGCGTGCGCGATCAGCCGGTCCCGTTCGGGATCGTCACGTTCACGATGTTCGAGATGGCGCTGTGGTGGGTGCGCCATCACCTCCCGCTCGCGTACCACGCCCATCCGCCGCTGCGCGACGGCCTGCCGAAGGGGATCCGCGGCCCGTTCGAGAAGGCGCGCGCGCTCGTCGAGGAGGCGGAGGCGATCCTCGAGAAGAACAAGGGCGCGATCGAGAAGGAGCTCTCGGCGAAGGAGCGCGCGACGCTCAAGGCCGACCTCGACGCGCTCGAAGACGCGATGGAGCGTGAGCCGTTCGACGAGGAGGCGTTCCTCGAGGCGGCGGTGAAGGCCGACGGCGAGGTCGACACGAAGCTCGGTCGCTGGCGCAAGAGCGAGGCGCGCGAGTACGCCGAGTCGATCCTGATCGCGATCGCGGTCGCGATGGCGCTGCGCGCGTTCGTGGTCGAGGCGTTCAAGATCCCGAGCGGCTCGATGATCCCCACCTTGCAGGTCGGCGATCACATCTTCGTCAACAAGTTCACCTACGGCCCCGCGATCCCGTGGACGCAGTCGCGGCTGTGGTCGCGCATGCCGCCCGAGCGCGGCGACGTGATCGTCTTCGCGTTCCCCGAGCACCCCGATCAGGACTTCATCAAGCGCGTCATCGCGATCCCGGGCGACAAGCTCGAGGCGCGCGGCGGCCACCCGATCATCAACGGGTGGGAGGTGCCGAGCTGCTCCGCCGGCACCTACAGCTACAGCGAGGCCCCCGACGGCTCGAAGCGCGAAGGTGAGGTCTTCGTCGAGTTCCTCGAAGACGAGGCTTACCTCACGTTCTACGATCGCTCGAACCTCGGCTCCGAGTACCAGGGCCCGTACTTCGTGAAGCCGGGCGAGGTCTGGGTCATGGGCGACAACCGTCACAACAGCCACGACTCGCGGCTCTGGTTCGGCGGCACCGGCGGCGGAGTCCCTTACGAGAAGATCAAGGGGCGCGCGCTCTTCGTCTGGCTCAGCGTCTCGGACTCGATCGACTGGTCGCGCATGTTCGCGCCGGTCATGGGGCGTCCGCCGAGCCACGGTCCGTTCCCCGGCATGAACCCCGCGCTGAAGGCGCTCGAAGGCCCGGTCGACAAGTGCCTCCGCGCGCGCCCTCCGCTCGAGAAGACGCGGCCGCCGGCGGGCGGGGGTACGATCCGGTGATGAAGCTCGCGGGTGTGCTCGTGGTCACGGCCTTGCTCGGCGCGTGCGCGGCGGCGGAGAAGGGCGCGCGCGAAGACCCGATGAAGTGCGAGCGCGATCCGAAGTGCGATAAAAAGCGCGGTCGCACGGCGGACTGCTCGACGCAGTGCACGGACGATCCCGCCTGCATGGAGCGCTGCGAGCAGATGCAGGCGCCGTCCAAGCTCGGTCGCTGATGCGCCGCGCCTGCGCCGTCGCCGTCGTGGCGGCCGTCGCATGCGAGAGCGGGATGGCGGCGTCGCCGCGGCAGGTGCGCGAGCACGTCGAGATCGCGAGCGGCGCTCGCCTCAAGGCGGTGGTCTGGGAGATCGGCGGAGATCCCGACGTCCGGCGCTTCGACCATTTCTTCGACCTCGCGCGGAACGAGGAGTGCGCGTTCGTCGACGGCGAGCGCGCCAACGTCGCGCCGGGTCCCGTCTACTACTGCCTCCCTCGCGGCGCCGCGGTCCACGACGTCGACGGGCTGCTCGCGTTGTACGAAGACGCGAGCTGCACCGCGCCGGTCGCGCTCTCGCCGTTCGACGGGCCGTCGGGGTACGTCGTCGCGCGGCCTCGCGACGCGTGCGCCGCGTCGTTCGTCGTTCACCGCGCGGGCGCGCCGCGCACGATCGAGCCGTACGTGCGGACGGACGACGGCTGTCTCCCGCGCGGAGGCCCCGCGGTGGTGCAGTCGCTCGGCGAGGTGATCCCGCTCGCGTCGTTCGTGCGCGCCGTCGAGGAGCCGGCGCTGGCGGACACGCGGATCCGGCCGCTCGTGCTCGCCGCCGCCGACGGCGCGCGGCAGCCGCTCGGCGGCTGGGACGACGAGCGGAAGGAGGTCGTGCGCGTCCCGAACGCGGCGGTGCTCGGCGAGGCGCGCTGGTTCCCCGCGCGCGTCGCGTTCGCCGGCGGCGGCACCGTCCTCTTCTCGCGGCCCGGGTGCGAAGCGCCGGCGCTGACGAAGAACGCGCGCGACGCGCAGTGTCCGCTCACCGCCGCGTTCGCGTATTCCGGGGAATGCGGTGGAGGAGACTACGTCGCGCTCGGCGCGCGCCTCGATCCCGCGACGCTCTGGCAAGAGGACGGCAGCGGGCGCTGCGTCGGCGCCGACGGCGGCGCGGGCGCGTCCGTGCTCGCGTTCGCGCGGGGCCCCGTCATCCCGCGCGCGTCGTTCGCGGAGGCGGTGCCGACCGAGCGCGGGGCGGGGCGCGTCCGGCTCCACGGGTACGCGTTCGCGTTCGACACGTTCTACGACACCGCGACGTCGGCTCCCTGCGCGCCGATGCCGGCGGCGGACGGGACGACGCGCTGCCTCCCGACCGTGTCGGCGTCCGGCGTCCTCTTCGCCGATCCCGCGTGCACGATCCCGGCGCTCGAGCAGCACCCCGATCCGTGTGGGCTCGCGCCGCTCCCGGCGTTCGTGCGCTCGAGCGGCCGCGTGTTCGAGGTGACGGACGAGGTGAAGGCGCTCTTCGAGCGGGACGGCGCGAGCTGCCGCCGCCGCGCGGTCTCCGCCGGCGCGCGCGCCTACGTCCTCGTAGAGGTGGACCTCGAGCCCTTCGCACCCGCGACGACGCGCGAGCTATGAGGTACGACTCCCGGTGATGAGCACGAAGAAGACCGTGATGGTGACGTTGTTCCAGGAAGGCTCGACGTGCGCGATCCCGGTGCCGTTCGATCCGAAGGAAGTCTTCGGCAAGACGCGCGCAAAGGTTGTAGTGACGATCAACCGGCACACGTACCGGAGCACGATCGCGTCGATGGGCGGCTCGCTCTGGATCCCGTTGCGGAAGAGCAACCGCGAGGCGGCGGGCGTCGCGGGGAGCGAGACGTTGAAGGTCACGCTGGAGCTCGACGAGGAGAAGCGGGAGGTGAAGCCGCCGGCCGACCTCGTGAAGGCGCTCGAGGCCGCGCCGCCGGCGTGGGACGCCTGGAAGGCGCTCTCGTTCTCGCACCAGCGCGAGCACGTCGAGGCGATCGAGGAGGCGAAGAAGCCGGAGACCCGCGCGCGCCGGCTCGAGAAGGCGGTGGAGATGCTGTCGAAGCCGAAGGCAAAATCGAAGGCGAAATGACCTTTTACGCGACGTTGCTGATCCTCAAGTTCCTCGCCGTAATGGCTTATGCCGGCGCGGCGACTGCCGCTTATCTCGCGCCGGACGCGGCGGCGCGGAAGTGGCTGGCGCACCGCGTGGCGGGGCCGGCGATCACGGTCGTGTGGACGGCGGGTTATACGCTGATGACGCTCAAGGAGATCCGGTTCACCGAGCTCTGGATCGTGGCGGGCGCGGTCGGCTCGCTCGCGGCGAACCTGATCCTGATCCGCAACGTCGGGCGGCCGTCGCTCCCGCGCTGGGCGTGGGTCGGCACCGCGGCGCCGCTCGTCGTCGTGGTCGCGTGCATGGTGTTGAAGCCGACGTGGGAAGGAGTGCTGCGATGAAGACGCTTCGGCTCGTGAGCCTGCTCGAAGGGATCTCGCTCCTCGTGCTCGTCGGCATCGCGATGCCGCTGAAGCACGTCTGGCACATGCCGCTCGCGGTCCGGATCTGCGGGATGATCCACGGCGTCTTGTTCCTCGCGCTCGTCTCGGCGCTGGTGCGGACGCAGAGCGAGCGCGGCTGGCCGTTGTCGCGCGTCGCGCGCCTCATCGCCCTCGCGCTGCTCCCGTTCGGGTTCATCCCGATCGAGCGCGAGCTGCGACGCGACGCATGACGAGCACGAAGCACCTCGTGCAGTTCATCGTGCAGCAGGGCTTCGACTGAAACGCGGGGCCGGCCGCGCAGTGGCGGCGTCCGGGTCTCCTGACGCGTCTCTTCGGCGCGGTCTAGACTCGTGCGCGATGCATCTCTTCGAGCCGCTCGCGCTTCGTGGCGTCACCCTCGCGAACCGCATCGTCGTCTCTCCGATGTGCCAGTACTCGGCGGAGGACGGGCATCCGGGCACGTGGCATCTCGTCCATCTCGGCAGCCGCGCGGTGGGCGGCGCCGCGCTCGTCTTCACGGAGGCGACGGCGGTGGAGCCGCGGGGCCGCATCTCTCCCGCCGACACGGGCATCTGGAGCGACGCGCACGCGGAGAGCTGGGCCCCGATCGCGCGCTTCATCGCCGCGCACGGCGCCGTCCCCGCGATGCAGCTCGCGCACGCGGGCCGCAAGGCGAGCACGGCCCCGCCGTGGGACGGCGGCAAGGAGGTGCCTCCCGCCGCGGGCGGCTGGCAACCCGTCGCGCCGAGCGCGCTCCCCTTCGCCGACGGCTACCCGCTCCCCGCGGCGCTCACGCGCGCGGAGATCGACGGCGTCGTCGAGGCCTTCGCCGCCGCCGCGGCGCGCGCGGTGGCCGCGGGCTTCCGCGTCGTCGAGATCCACGCCGCGCACGGCTACCTGCTCCACGAACATCTGTCGCCGCTCTCGAACCATCGCACGGACGACTACGGCGGCACGTTCGAGGGCCGCACGCGCCTCCTCCGCCGCGTCGTCGAGCGCGTGCGCGCGTCGATCCCGGACGCGTGCCCGCTCTTCGTCCGCGTCTCGGCGACGGACTGGGTCGACGGTGGCTGGACCCTCGACGACACCTGCACCCTCGCGCAGTCGCTGGTAGACGCAGGCGTGGACCTGCTCGACGTCTCGAGCGGCGGCCTCTCCCCGCAGCAGCGGATCCCGCTCGGCCCGGGCTACCAGACACCTTTCGCCGCCGAGGTCCGCCGCCGAAGCGGCCTACGCACGGGCGCGGTGGGCCTCATCACGTCGCCGCAGCAAGCGGACCACGTCATCCGGACGGAGCAAGCCGACCTGGTCTTCCTCGCGCGGGAGCTCCTTCGCGACCCATATTGGCCCCAGCGCGCCGCAGGCGCGCTGGGCGCGGGGGTGGCGCCGCCGCGCCAATACGCCCGCGCGTGGTAGGCGAATCGCATCTTCCTCGAGGCGCGCTAGCTGTCGGCCTGTCGCTGTTTTCGCGGTCGGCGGCTAGTTAGATTCGAGGCAAATTCGATCTGCGTGTTGAACGGGAATGGGCGCGGACGAGCTGTCGCTTGGGTGTGAGTGCTACGTGAGCTGCCTCGATTCGTTGGCCACGGCGGCCGGACGTGGGGCTCGACGCGACTACGAACCCACGAGTCGTGTGAGCAGGCACGAGGCGCCGGCGATGCCCCATCCCGCGAGGACTTCGCGGGGCGTGTGGCGGCCCTCGCGCACGCGGGCCCAGCTGACCGAGAGCGCGACGATGAGGAACGGCCATGGGCCTCGCGACGACGTCGCGGAGATGAGCACGACCACGCCGACCGGGACCGCGACGTGGCCGCTCACCTTGGTCCCGACCACCGTCGTCAGCGTGAAGAGCGCGGTCGCGATCAGGTTCGCGGTCGTGATGTCGCGCACGATCGCCGGGGCGTCCACGAGATGCACCGCGACGAGGATGACCGTCGCGGCGACGAGGGCGAGCAAGAGGAACCGGGGCCGCTCGGCGCGCACCGACAGGTCACGATCCGAGTACCAGCCTCGCTTCAAGCCGACCCACCAGGTCGCCGCGAGCGGGAGCACCGCGAGGACGAGCACCAGCGTCCAGCCGAGGGCCGCGCGTGTGTCGCGGAGCGTGCTCCACGCGAGCGCGAAGACGCCGAGAGGACCGATGAACCCCGGATGCAGCGCCACGCCCAGCGATCGCGCGAGCGGGTAGACGCGGCGCCGGTCGAAGAGCGACCAGACGATCAAGCCGACGGACGCACCTGCCGCGTCGACCACGAGATCGAACAGCTCCTCACCACCGGGAAGACGTGACCTCGAGAGCGCCTGCGCGAGCTCCTGCGAGCCCGCCACGAGCAAGAACGCCCCCGCGGCGAGGACCACGCGCGCCGCGCCAGGCGACGACGACGGAAACAACCACGCGGCCAGCGCCACCGCCAGCGAGCCATAAAGGACGCTGTGCGCGACGATGTGAAGGGGCTCGCTGGCCAACGCTCGACCGAGGAGCGAACCTGCGGACGGCGCCACATGCTCGAGCGCGAGGGCACACGCGACCATTCCCAGCCCCATCAGTACGACCAACCACCTTGCGCGCATTCCCGTTCAGCATGCGCGGTTTGCCGCGTCGCGCGAGGCGGAACGTGGTGACCGGTCGGAACGGGCGTCGAACGGTCGCGAGATCGGATAGCGTGGCTCGGTCGAGGGTCGAGGGGCGCCGGGCGAGGTCGAGGAGGGAACGTGACTGGCTACACCGTTCATCGCTGTCCGCACTGCGGCGGTCCTTTGCCGGCGCCGTCGGCGACGCGGATGGAGCGCTGCAAGTTCTGCTCGCTCCTCCTCGCGCCGGGACCAGGTGGGTGGCGCGCGGCGCCGGCGGAGGCGCGGGACGAACCGCTGCTCGAGCCGCACTTGCCGCGGCTCTGGGTCGGCGGCCTCCGCTACGCCGTGCTCGGGCGCCTCGCCCACGGCGACGCGAGCGACGTCTATCGTGCGCGACGCGACGCGCGGCTCACCGAGCACGTGCTCCTCAAGATCGCGCGCACGGAGGCCGACCACGCGCGCCTCGAACGCGAACAGGAGACGCTCGCCGCGCTCGAGTCGTCGCGCGTCCAGGGCGCCGCGCATTTCACGCGGCTCCTTCCGCAACGCGTCGATCACGGCGTCGCGCGGCTCGGCATGAACGGCCGCGACGGAGAGTGCCGCTGCACCGTCCTGCGCTGGCGGAGCGGCTTCGTTCACACCTTCGACGACGTCTTCCGCGCGCACTCCGCCGGCGTCACGCCGGAGAGCTCGGTGTGGATGTGGAAGCGCGTCCTCGAGCTCCTCGGGTGGGTTCACCGAAACGACGTCGTGCACGGCGCGGTGGTGCCGGCGCACATGCTCTTGCACGCGCGGGATCATGGCGTCGTCCTCGCCGGGTGGTCGAGCGCAGCCCGGAGCGGCGGCTCCGTCACGCCGCAGACGGACATCGCGATGAGCGCACAGGCCATCCTGCGCGCGCTCGGCGGGGCATCCGCGCCCGCGCCGCTCGCGCGACTGCTCGAGATGCACGCTCACCGCGAGGCAGGGTGCGAGACCGACGCCTGGGCGCTCAAGGACCGCCTCGACGCCGTCGCGCGCGAGGTCTTCGGACCGCCGCGGTTCGTTCGATTCGAGATGCCGGGTTGGTCTTGACGCTATTGGGCAATTGAGCACGAGGAGGCAACGATATGGGGTTTGGGAGCTATAGCTACGAAGCGCACCAGGCGATCGCCGCGAAGCGCGCTGCGCTGCCGGCGCAAGAGGTCTTCAGCCAGCGCAGCATTCATCCGCTCATGGATCCGAAAGGGGTAAAGTTCCGCGAGTGCCGCGACAGCCCCGATCACCCGAATTCGATCGGCATCGTCTTCGCTTTGGACGTGAGCGGATCGATGGGCCAGATCCCCGAGCAGATCGCGCGCAAGGAGCTCCCGACCTTCATGAAGGCGCTCGGGAACGCCGGCGTCGCGGACCCGCAGGTCCTCTTCATGGCATTCCAGGACTGCGCCGGCGGCGTGGCCCCGCTCCAGGTGGGTCAGTTCGAGTCGACCGCCGAGCTCATGGATCAGTGGCTCACGTGGTGCTGGATCATGGGCGGCGGCGCGAGCGCATACGAGTCGTACGACCTCGCCTTCTATTTCGCGGCGCATCACACGAAGATGGATTGCTTCGAGAAGCGAAAGAAGAAGGGATACTTCTTCATGAGCGGCGACGAGCCGTGTTACCCGGCGCTCAAGGCGGAGTGGGTGGAGCGATTCGTCGGCGACAAGCCCGCCGCGGACATCCCGCTCGACAAGGTCGTCGCCGATCTCGAGCAGACCTTCCACGCCTTCTATCTCGTCCCCGACGCCGCGCGCGGCGCCCGCGTCGCGCCGTTCTGGAAGAAGTACCTCGGCGAACGCGCGATCGTGCTCGCGAGCCCGGAGGACACGTGTCCCGTCGCCGCCGGCGCGGTCGCCCTCTCGGAGGGCGCGGTCCCCACCGTCGCAGCGCTCGGCGAGCGCCTCGCGAGCTCGGGCCTGACGGCCGACAGGGTGGAGCGCGTCGTGACGGCGCTCTCACCGTGGGCGAAATCGATCGGCAGGGGCTGAAGACGATGGGCTACGGCGGATACAGCTTCGAGGCACATCAGGCGATCACCGCCGCCCGCGTCGACCTTCCGGCGCAGGAGGTCTTTCGCCAGCGCGAGGTGCATCCGCTCATGCGCCCGCACGGGATCAAGGTGCGCGAGAGTCGCGACAGCGCCGGACATCCCTCCTCGCTCGCGATCGTGCTCGCGCTCGACGTCACCGGCTCGATGGGCGCGATCCCGGAGCTCCTCGCGAAAGAGGAGCTGCCGGGGCTCATCAAGATGCTGATGGCGCACGGCGTGAGCGATCCGCAGGTCTGCTTCATGGCCATAGGCGACGCGTTCCACGATCGCGCGCCGCTCCAGATTGGCCAGTTCGAGTCGACGGCGGAGCTCATGGACCAGTGGCTCACCTGGTCATGGCTCGAAGGCAAAGGGGGAGATCCGGGCCACGAGTCCTACGAGCTCGCGCTCTACTTCGCGGCGCGGCACCTCGAGCTCGATTGCTTTCGGCTGCGCGGCAAACGCGGATACCTCTTCATGACCGGCGACGAAAAGCCTTATCGGCACCTGTCGCGGAGCGTCGTGCGGAGCGTCCTCGGCGACGAGCTCGAGGACGATCTCCCGCTCGCCGTGGTCGTCGACGAGGCGCAGCGCATGCTCGAGCCGTTCTTCCTCATTCCCGATCTCGAGCGGAGGCGGCAGTGCGAGCGCGCCTGGCGTGACGCCCTCGGCGATCGCGTCGTCTGCATGGAGAGCCCGCGCGACACGACCGCGTGCATCGCCGCGATCGTCGCGATCCACGAAGGCGCGGCGCCCGATCTCGACGCCGTCGCGCGGAAGCTCGAGCAGCAAGGCGTCGCGCGCGAGCGCCTCGGCGCCGTCGTCCGCGCGCTCACGCCGTGGGCGGCGTCGTGCGGAAAGGACGGCGCGCCCAATCCGCCGCTCGCGACGCACGCGCCGATCCCTCCGCCCGCGCGATAAGCGATGAGCGATGACCGATGAGCGAACGCGCGTCTGGATCGTCGCCGACCTCGGGTTCGGCGACTCCGGAAAAGGGACGATTACCGATTATCTGGTGCGCACGCGGAGCGCGGAGCTGGTGGTCCGCTGGAACGGCGGCGCGCAAGCGGGCCACACGGTGGTCACGGAGGACGGGCGCGCGCACGTCTTCTCGCAGCTCGGCGCCGGCACCTTCGTCCCCGGCGTGCGGACCCACCTCGCCGAGCCTTTCGTCCTTCACCCCACCGCCTTGCTCGTCGAGGCGCGCCTCCTCGCCGAAACAGGTATTCCCATCGAAGACACGCTCGCCCGACTCACGATCGCGGAGAGCGCATTGGTCATTACCCCCTTTCACCAGGCGACGAACCGCCTCCGCGAGCTCGCGCGCGGCGCCGCCCGTCACGGCACTTGCGGCGTCGGAGTCGGCGAGACCGTTCGCGACGCCCTCGCATCCGGCCCGGACGCCATCCGCGCCCGCGACCTCGTCGGCGATCGCGTCACCTTGCTCCGCAAGCTGAGCGCCACCCGCGAGCGCCTCCTCGCCTCCCTCGCGCCGAGCTCCGGAGCGCCCTCGCGACACGACGAGCTCGTTTCACTCGAGCCGAGCGTCCCGAGCCGCACCGGCGCGCCGAGCGCCGCCGAGGAGCTCGCGATCCTGCGCGATCCTTCCGTGAGCGAGCGCTGGATCGACGCGGTGGAGGCGCTGCGCGCGCGGCGCGGGCTCGTCGTTCCCGACGACGCGCTCGGCGCGATGCTGCGCGCCGGTCCGACCGTGCTCGAGGGCGCGCAGGGGGTCCTCCTCGACGAACGACACGGGTTCCATCCCCACACGACCTGGAGCGACTGCACCACCGCGGCCGCGAGCGCGCTCTTGCGACGACACGGTGTCGACGACGGCATCGAGCGCATCGGCGTGCTGCGGACGTACCTCACGCGCCACGGCGAAGGCCCTTTTCCGAGCGAAGCGCCGGCGCTCGCGGCGCATCTCCCCGAGCCCCACAACGCGAGCGACGGCTGGCAGGGCGCGTTCCGCGTCGGTCATCAGGACATGGTCCTCCTCCGCTACGCGCTGCGCGTCTCCGGCGGCGTGGACGTCCTCGCCCTCACCCACACCGACCGGCTCGCCGCGGTCTCCTCGCTCGTCACCGCCTACGAAGGCGCCGCCGACGCGACCCTGTTCATGCACGATGCACATGGTCGCGCGATCGACCTCTACCCGCAGCAGGAGGAGGCGGACCAAGAGCGGCTCGGTCGCGCGCTCCGCGACGTGCGCGTCGTCCGCGCGCACGTCGCCCCCGACGCCGAGAGCTTCGCCGCCCGCATCACGGAGGAGCTCGGCGTCCCCGTCGCGATCACGTCGGCGGGCCCCACCGCCGCCGACAAACGCGAGCCTACTCGCCGCCCGGCGCGATGAGCTCGCGCGCGACGGCGTAGGTCCGAATCTCCTCCGCGATCGAGGCCGGCATCTGCATGTACGCGGGCGCCCCGGCGGTCAGAAACGCGTCCCACGACTGCCACAGACAAGGGTCCCACCCGCAGAAGGGCCCTTTGATCTCGCAGCCGTAGTCGAGACCTCCGGCCGACGCCGTCACGTCGTAATGCGGATAGAAGTCGGCTTTCGCCTCCCATTTCCACGTGCGCTTTTCGCCGTCGGCCCCGCCCATATCTCGACGATAATCGAGCGGCCGCGCCCTGGGAAGGCACGAGCTCTGCGAACCTGGGACAATGACGATCACGAACGACGTGCGCATGGCAGCCGCTCTTCTCCGGCGACGAGGTGCCCGAAGGGCAGCTCGGGCGCGGCGACGCGTGCGAGGATGCACTTGATGACCGAGCTTCGCGTCGAGCGTGCCGTCGAGGCCGACCTTCCGCGTATCGTCGCGATCTCGAACTGGGCGGCGGAGCATACGGCAGCGAACTTCGCGACCGCGCCCGAGACGCTCGACGACTGGCTCGCGGCCTGGCGCGAGCACGGCGCGCTTCATCCGTGGTTCGTCGCGCGCGCGGCGGACGGGAGCGTGCTCGGCTTCGCGAAGTCGGCGCCGCACAAGTCGCGCTGCGGCTACGCGTGGAGCGCCGAGGTCTCCGTCTACCTCGACCCCTCGGTCCACGGTCGCGGCGTGGGCACCGCGCTGTACGCGCGGCTCCTCGGGATCCTCGAGGCGCAGGGATACGCGACCGTCATCGCCGGCATCACCGCCGGGCACGTCGCGAGCGAGCGCCTCCACGCCAAGATGGGCTTCGTGCGCTGCGCGACGTTCCATCGCGTCGGCTTCAAGCTCGGGCGCTGGCACGACGTCGGCTACTGGGAGAAGCTGCTCTCCACCGGCGACGCCGCGCCGACGCCGGTGCGTCGCGTCAGCGACGTCGCATGAGCTCCACCATCTCGAGATCGTCCGGGGTCGCGCGGCGCTCGAAGGCGGCGACGACGTTGGCGTGGTCGGCCGGGGCGCGGTTCTGACTGAGCTTCCACTTCGCCTCCCAGCGTGCGACCGGGAGCGTGAGGCCGACGATCGCCGCGAGGAGCTCTTCCCGCGACTCCGCGGGGTGCTCGTCGAAGCGCCATCGCGCGTGGCCGGTCTCGTTCTGCGCGGAGAGCTCGTCGAGGAACGCGATCAGCTCCTCGCGCGTCATCGGCGACGGCGTCGTGACGTGCGCGTGCGCGACGGCGTAGTTCCACGTCGGTACGTCGTCCTTCGGCGATTCGTACCACGTCGGCGACACGTAGCCGTGCGGCCCCGCGAACACGACGACGACGTCGCCCCGTCGCCCCGGGTCCGTGACGTCGCGCCAGATGCGGTTGGCGCGCGCGACGTGGACGCGGAGGCGATCGCGCTCCGCATCGACGAGGAAGGGCAGGTGCGCGATCTCGATCTGCCCGTCGGCGCGCGGCGCGAGCAACGTCGCGAACGAACGCCGCGCGGCGAGCTCCTGGATCACACGGAGGTCGGTCTCCGCGTTGTGCTTCGGGACGTACATGACCGGTCCATCGTATGCTCCCCGCGTCATGGATAGCTCCTCGCATCTGCCGCTCATCCCGCCGATCGGCAGCGTCTCGCAGGCGGAGCGCATGTTCCGCGTGAACTGGGTCGCGAACGTCAAGTCGACGCCGAGCGGCGTGCCGTTCGTGACCGCCGACTTCGTCGCGAAGCAAGGGCGCAAGGTGCGCGTCGTCGACGTGCGGAGCGCGGAGGAGCTCGTCGGCCCGCTCGGGCACGTCCCCGGCTCGGACTGGATCCCGCTCGCGCGCATCCCGTCGCTCGTCGATCGCGTCGATCGCGACACGCCCATCATCATCGTCTCCGGCGGCGAGGAGCGGTCTTACGGCGCCGTCGCCGCGCTCGCGAAGGCGGGGATGCGCTTCGTCGCGTTCATGGGCGGCGGCATCATGTCGTGGCGCGACCTCGGCTACTCGACGACGCGCGACACCTCGATCCTCGAGCGCGAGGACAAGCTGCACGAGGTCGACGAGTCACAGGAGGCGCCCACCTCCGTCACCGTCGACGACGTGCGCCGCCACGTCGGGGACCGCCACACCGTGCGCTGGATCAAGCTCCCCGCGCTCCTCGTGCGCGGCCTCGTCTCGTGCGTCGACGGCCGCGACGACAGCGGCGTCATCGGGAGCCCCGGCGGCGACGCGGGCGAGATGCTGATCGGCCTCCGCGCGCTCGAGAAGACGATGCTGCGCGATCTCACCGAGGACGAGGTGCGGACGCTCTTGCTTCGCCGCCTCGACGTGTTCGGGCGCTTCTACATGCACACCGACATCGCGGCCGGGAACGCGATGGTGAAGACGCTGCGCGCCGACAGCCGGTTCGTCGACGCGCTCAAGGACGTGAACGAGACGCTCGAGTGGCGGAAGTTCATGGCCGCGCCGCCGCCGGCGCTTCGCGGCGCGCTCGCGGAGCACCTCCTCACCCCGAGCCACATCGGCTGCGGCCACCTCCGCCTCGCGCTGACGAAGGCGCCGGAGTACGACCTCCGCGAGTCGCTCGTCACCGCGCTCCTCCGCGGCTTCCACGAGAAGCGATGGGAGGGCGCGCCCGAGCTCGAGCTCGTCGCGCTCGCGGGCGGTCACACCGAGCGCGCGGTGCTGCTCGTGCGCATGGCGGGGCCGCTCCATACCTTCTCCCGCATCCCGCTCGTGTCGCCCGCGGTCTACGGCGCGCAGGTCTTCGTGCATCACCCGCGCGTCACGTCGTACCTGCGGAAGCAGCTCGCCCATTTCCTCGCCGCGCAGCACGACATCTGCGGTCCCGTCGATCCGGAGGAGCTGCACATCGCGATGGAGCGGCTCGGCTCGGTGCAGCTCGGTCAGACCCTCACCGCGCTCGCGAAGGGGCTCCCCATCTTCGAGGTCACCTTCCAGGACGAGGACAAGTTCGAGGTCCGCAGCGTGGGGCAGGTCTGATTCACATCAGGATCCCGCTCGCGTCGGCGACCGGGATCTTGGGGAGGTCTTTTTCGCCGAGGCGCTCGCGGAGGTTCACCTCGATCGTGCGCGCCATCGCCGTGAGGGGGAGGCCGTTCCAGAACATCGTGAACGGGTCCTCGAGCACGCGGCCCGCTTCGCTGATGAGCGCGAAGGAGAGGCACACCAGCGTGCTGATCGGGACCGCCCACCATCCGAGATCCGCGACGACGGCGAGCGGCAACAAGAGGCTGAACGCGAAGATGAGGCGCTCGGCGATGAACGCGTAGCCGCGCGGGAGCGGCGTCTTCTTGATGCGCTCGCAGCCGCCCTGCACGTCGAGGAAGGTGCGGAGCGTCTCGTCGAACGCGAGGAGCTGGTTCGTGTCGATCCAGCCCGCCGCTTGCGCGCGCGCGACGTCCTCGTAGCTCCGATGGCAGAGCGCGTGGTTGGGGTTGCTCTCCGCGAGGAGCGGGCGCTCGTCGTCGGTGACGAAGGCGAGGACGTCGGCGTCGGCGGAGAGGTCCTGCCCGCGCAGCGACACGCGGAGCGCGTGGACGTAGGCGATGTGGCGCTCGACCATGCGCGTCGCGAGGGCGCGGCCTTCGCCCGTCGCGGGGAGGTACGCGAGCGCCTGCGAACAGAACGTGCGCGACGCGTTGATGAGTCGGCCCCAGAGCTGCCGCCCCTCCCACCAGCGCGCGTAGGCGGAGTTCGTGCGGAAGCTGACGAAGATGCCGAGCGCGCCGCCGACCACGCCGAGCGGCAGCGCCGGCAGCTTGGCGCTCGGCGACACGTGCTCGTGCACGTACGTCACCGCGGCGGCGAAGAGGACGAAGAGGACGATGCTCTTCCATTGCCAGGCGATGAGCCGGAGGACCGAGCCTCGGGTCGTGACCATCATGGGGATGGGCGGTCAAGCTAACATCGTTACGGAGAGGCGAGCTTCGCGGCCTTCACGCGGTAGCTCCCCGGCAGCGTCGTGTCGCGCGCGATCGCCTCGAGCTCCGGGCGCGCGCGGGCGAGCACGTCCGGGCGCAGGCGATGGTCGTGGCCTTTCCAGCCGCAGACCGAGCGGCCGACGAAGCGCTCGAGCGCGGTCGCCGGCGCGCGCTGCGACGACGACGGCGGCGGCGCGGCGGAGCGAGCGGCGAGCTGTTGCGGCGGCGCGGCCTGCGGCGCGAAGAACGCGCGGTAGATCGGCGACGCGCGGAGGATCGTCTGCTGGCTCTTCGTCACCACGACCTCGGTGATGGGGTCGGGCCAGATCGTGCTCATCAGGTTGGTGCCGTCCGCGCATGTCTGGTTGAAATCCGGGCACGTCGGCGTGTCGTCGAGCGGGTCGAGCTCGATCGCGTCGCTCTCGGTCGTGTGCTGGAGGCCGAAGAAGTGGCCGGCCTCGTGGTAGATCGACAAGCCGTCGAAGGACGCGTCGTTCCCGCGGTAGAGCGCGACCACGAAGGTCGAGGACGCGTTGCCGGTGAGGGACGCGGTGCCGGGCAGCGGCGAGTAGCCCACGAATTCGCCGTCGTAGAGGTTGCTGACGAGGAGCATGTGGAGCGCTTGCTCCGGCTCGCCCTTCGAGAGGGCCGTCGCTTCGTAGTACCGATCGTCGTCGACGACGGTGTTGAACTTCGCGTCCACCGCGTGCCACGAGACCTTGCCGCGCGTGATGCCGGTCGACTTCTCGAACGCGCTCCAGAAGACGTCGAGGCGCGCCTTGATCGCGGGGTCCGTCGGCGCGGTCGTCACGTCGACGAGATGCGAGGTGCTGCTCGCCTCCATCCCGTTGCCCCACACCGTGAGGCCGGGCGGGACGTAGACGTGGAGGTCGAGCACGCCGCCGTGGAACTTGCCGTCGCTCGTGGTCTGGATGCGCGCGCTCGCGCGGCCGTTCGTGCCGTTGCCGGCGAACGCGATCTTCCATTTGCCGGGCGCGGGGGCGGTGAGGAGGTCGTTCTGCGGGATCGACGCCGCCGCCGCGCCGCGCGCGCCGAGGCCGAGCTTGGACTTGCTCTTCTTCGGCGTGAAGTCGTCGTGCAGGACCTCGCCGCTCGGGCTCTCGATCCGCACGACGCCGAGCTCGCCGCCGCCCGCCGACGTGACGGCGACGTTGAAGCCGAGCGCGTTCGGCGGCACGTCGAGGGTGACGCTCGCGCCGGACGCGACCGCGCCGAGGTCGACCACGACGAGGCCGTTCTTGTTCGGATCGATCTTCGGCTCGGCGTCGTCGTCCTTCGGCTTCGCCGGTTGGTCGTCGTCGTCGTCGCTGCCTCTGGCCGTTGGCTTCGTCGGACCGTCGCCCGCCGACTCGAACGGCGTGCACGCCGCGAGCACCGAGAACAACACCGCGAGGACCCCACCCGCAACGCGCATGGATACATGGCAATTGCAGCGCGCGTGCCCGTGAAAATGACCTGAAATTCGGGATGCGGTGGATCGCGAGGCGTCCAACTTCGCGCGCGCGCCCACGTCCGCAGGCGGTGTAGGTCAACGCGAAGAAGAGCGGAGGGCGAGCGAGCCGCGCGCGAGGGTGGCGGCGAGCACGCCGGCCACGATCCCGCCGAGGAGCCCGAGCGCCTCCGCGGCGAAGAGGGCGGTGCAGCGGAGGACCGCGACCGACGCGACGCCGATCACCATCCCGGCGGCGGTGCTCCATCGGCGCGCGTCGTTCGGGAGGAACGGCGCGAGCGCGAGGCCGAGGAGGCCGCCCGCGGTCCAGCAGGCGCTCGGGTTGGTGCAGCAGTCCATGCCGGCCGCCATCGACTCGGGCGAGCAGCACGGGCGGAGGATCGTGAGCGGGAGCGCGAGCGTGACGATCCCGGCGACGAAGCCGAGGTACGCACCGCGGAGGAGGGGATCGCCGCGCCAGTGCGCGAAGAGCCACGCCGTCACCGTGAGCGGGAGCCATACGAGCGCGGGCGCGCCGCCGATCACGATCGCGAGGACGGCGACCGGCGCCGCCGTCACGAGCGCGCGCGGGAGCGACGCGCGGAGCCGGCCCCATTCGTAGGCGCGGCGGAGACGTGCGCGCTCAGCGTGCATCGTGCCCTCGCAACAAGAGACGGAGCTTGCCGTACGCGCGCGAGACGCGCTTGCGGACCGTGGGGGCCGGCAGATCGGGGAGCGGCGCGCGTCCGAGGAGGGCGAGGATCGCGTTCGCGGCCTCGGTGTCGAGCGCGTCGATCGCGAGCTCGATCGATCGCTCGAGCTCGCGGCGCGCGAGGAGCGACTCGGGATCGTCGTCGTCGACGAGCGCGTCGGGCGGGGGATCGCCGAGCACGAGGCGCGCGTCACGCCGGCGCGCGGCGCGGACCTCGTTCGCGACGACGGCGTAGAACCACGGCAGGCAGGGACGACCGGGCGTGAACTCGCTCGCGCGGGCGAAGACGTTCATGAGCGCGGACTGGAGCACGTCCTCCGCGCGCGAGGGCGCGACGTGGCGCGCGACGACGCGCGCGGCGCGGGGGCGGAGCCCGGCGTAGAGCGGATCGAAGGCGGAGCGGTCGCCGCGTGCGAGGCGCGCCATCCACTCGTCGAGCTCCGCCTCGCGCGCCGTCACGGGTCGCTACTTCGCGGCGGTCGCGTCGTGCCCTTTGCAGCAGGGCGAGCCGGGGTAACAGCAAGGCGAGCCCGCGTAGCAGCACGAGTCGGAGGAGTAGCGCTCGTACGCGGCGATCCCGCCGACGGCCCCGACCGCGAGCGCGACCGAGAGGACGGAGAAGAGCTTGGGAGAGCGGCCTTTGAGGCGAGCAAGCATCGTCATGCCTCGTACTAGCGCGGCGTAACGAAACGTGACCATTTTTCCATCGCGGGGCCGAAAAACCACGGTATCCGGCGCTGGCGCGGGCCTTGAAAGGGGGAGAAGATCGGAGAAGCCATGCGTGTCCTCGTCGTCGATGACGACAAGTCCATCCGGCGTACGCTGGAGAAGTTCCTCCAGGGGGAAGGCTACGAGGTCGCGACCGCGGCCGACGGCGGCGCCGCGGTCGCGTCGTTCCGCGATGCCGACGTCGTCCTCCTCGACCTCGGGCTCCCGGGCAAGGATGGCTTCGAGGTGCTGACCGAGATCCAGAAGGCCGACGACGCGCCGCCGGTCGTCGTCGTCACCGCGCGCGACGACATGCAGTCGACCGTGCGCGCGGTGCAGCTCGGGGCCTTCGAGTACCTCGTCAAGCCGATCGACATCGACCTCGTGAAGCTCGTCGTCGCGCGGGCGGCGGAGGCGCGGGAGACCTCGCGCCGGCTCGCGCGCAGCACCACCGCGGAGGACGCGGCCCTCGCGCCGGACGGCGCCATCCTCGGGCGCAGCCCGCAGATGCGTGAGGTATACAAGCAGATCGGGGCCGTCTCGCGCAGCCGCGCCACCGTCCTCGTCTCCGGCGAGTCCGGGACCGGGAAGGAGCTCGTCGCGAAGGCGGTCCACGCCGCGAGCTCGCCCGACGCGCCGTTCGTGGGCGTCAACTGCACGTCGTTCGCGAGCGGCGTGCTCGAGTCGGAGCTCTTCGGGCACGTCCGCGGCGCGTACACCGGCGCGAGCGGCGATCGCGTGGGGCGCTTCGAGGCGGCCGGCGCGGGGACGCTGTTCCTCGACGAGATCGCGGAGATCCCGCTCGACCTGCAGGCGAAGCTCCTCCGGGTGCTGCAGGAGAAGAGCTTCGAGCGGGTGGGGGACTCGCGGCCGATCGCGCTCAAGGCCCGCATCATCGCGGCGACGCACCGCGACCTCGGCGCGATGGTGAAGAGCGGCGCCTTCCGCGAGGACCTCTACTACCGGCTCCAGGTCGTCGAGATCCGCCTGCCGCCGTTGCGCGAGCGGCCCGACGACGTCCCGCTCCTCGTGGAGGGGCTCGTCGCCAAGATCAACCGCGACGTGAACCGCGCCGTGCGCATCGTGACGCCGGAGGCGATGGAGGCGCTGCGGCGCTACGCGTGGCCCGGCAACGTGCGCGAGCTCGAGAACACGCTCACGCGCGCGATCGTCCTCGCGAAGGGCGACGCGATCGACGGCACCGTCCTCGCGGGGCTGGGGTCGGCGAGCGCGCTGCCGGCGGAGGGCGACATGCTCCCGCTCCGCGAGATCGAGCGGCGCCACATCGACTTCGTGCTGCAGAAGACCGACTGGAACAAGCGACGCGCCTGCGCCGTGCTCGAGATCAGCCGGCCGACGCTCGATCGGAAGATCGAGGAGTACGGCCTCAAGAAGCCATGATCGGCGTCCTCTTCTGCGTCATGGCGGCGCTCGGCGTCGCGTTCTCGCTCGCGTTGATCCGCGCCGATCCGCGCCGCTGGGACAACCGCGTCTTCGGCGCGATGGGGCTCCTCGACTCCGCCGCGAGCGCGTACCGCGGCGTCACCCTCCTCGGCGGGGGCGACCTCGCGGAGAGAGAGGTGCTCATCGTCTGCGGCGCGCTCGCGATCCCGCTCGGGTGGGGGTCGATCGAGTTCGCGTACTCGTTCCCGTTCAGCCGCCCCGCGCCGATGAAGCTCCGCGTCCCGGTCGGGCTCGCGACGGTGGCGTCGCTCTTCGTCGCGCTCAACCCCGCCACGCGCGAGCTCACGAAGTACGCGAACTACTACTACTACACGCCCGCGTTCGTCGTGATGACGGCGCTCCTCGTGCGGAGCCTCCGCACCGCGAAGACCGACGTCGTCGCGCTCCGCCTCCTCGCCGCCGCGCTCTTCGTGCGCTGGGCGTTCGCGATCGTCGTCTACGGGCCGGTCTACGACCTGTACCCCGAGGCGTTCCCCACCTGGATCGTGCTCGAGAGCACCGCCGGCGTCGTGATCAGCTACCTGCTCATCACGCTCGCGATCCTGAAGAGCCAGCTCTTCTCCGTGCGCGGGTTCGCGGCGGATCTCATCGGGCTCGTCGGCGTGGGCGTCCTCGTCGTCGCGTCCTCCGCCGTCGCGGTCGAGTGCGCGCTCCGCCTCGCGACGGGCCCGTCCGCGCTCCGCGCCGCGCTCGTGCTCGCGTCGCTCATCCCGCTCACCGCGCTCGTGGTGTCGCGCGGCGCGATCGAGCGCGCGGTGGCGCGCAACGTCGACCCACGCCGCGTGAGGCGTGAGCGCGTGCTCGAGCGCGCGCTCGGCTCGACCGAGGCGGAGCCGGACGCGATGCTGAAGGTGATCCGCGAGGCGCTCGCCGACCTCGGCGCGACGGAGACGAGGTTCGTGCCGGTGAAGGAGCTCCCGCCGTCGCTCCTCGCGCGCTTCGCGGAGACGAAGCGGGTGCAGCTCACGCGCGCGGAGGCGCCGGAGCTCGACGCCGATCTCACCGTCCTCGTCCGCTCCGGCGACACCGTGCACGGCGCGCTCGCCGTCCGCGGCGACGAGATCGAGCGCGACACGGTGATGGCGGCGACCACCCTCGCCGACCGCTTCGCGCTGCGCCTCGACGCCTTCGCGCTGTTCACCGAGCTCGAGGCGAGCCGCAAGCTCGCGACGCTCGGCTCCTTCGCGGCCGCGATCGCGCACGACATCCGGACCCCGCTCACGAGCGTGAAGATGAACGTCCAGATCCTGCGCAAGAAGGCGCGCCTGCCCGCGGACGACATGGAGTACTTCGACATCGCGCTCGAGGAGCTCGATCGCCTCGCCGCCGACGTGAACGAGCTCCTCGACTTCGCGAAGCCGGCGCGCGTCGAGCAGAGCGTCGTCGATCTCCGCGCGCTCGTCGCCGACGCCGCGCGCGCGACGCAGCCCGCGTTCGGCGAGCGGCGCCTCTCGCTCGACGTCCGGCACGGCGAGCACGCGCCGCTCGCGCGCGGCGACGCGCTCCGCCTCCGGCAGGTGATCGAGAACCTCGTCACCAACGCGGCCGCGGCGTCGCCGGAGGGCGCGCGGGTGGAGATCCGGACGCGGCGCGAAGACGACGGACGCGTCGCGCTCGAGGTCGCCGACGAAGGGAAGGGGATCGCGCCGGAGGACCTGCCGCGCATCTTCGAGCCGTTCTACACGACGCGCCCCGACGGCACCGGCCTCGGCCTCGCGATCTGCGACAAGCTCGTTCGCGCGCACGGCGGCGAGATCAGGGTCGACGCCGCGCCGGGCAGAGGCGCGACGTTCACGGTGCTCCTGCCCGCGGCCTGATTTCGTTACCGGGTAACGGATCGTTACCGTCCAGCGACGTCGGGCGCGTGGAATCGTCGAGGTTTCGGCCCGTCGCGGGGAGGCATGCTCCCTGCTCCAGCTCGGAGCATGTGGCGCTTCGCACGGCAGATCCTGCTCCACGACCGGTTCAAGTTCGCGGTGGCGACGGCGGGCGTGTCGATCAGCGTGCTGCTCGTCATCGTCCAGATCGGGCTCTACCTTGGGTTCATGGGCAACGCGTCGGCGCTCATCGATCACGCCGACGCCGACGTCTGGGTCGCGGCGGAGGCGACCGACGCGTTCGACTTCGCGTCGCCGATCGACGAGCGCGTCGTGTACCGCGTCGCGGAGGTGCCTGGTGTCGCGAAGACGGAGAAGGTGATCCTCGCGTTCGGTCAGATCCGCGGGGCGGAGGGGAACGCGGAGGGCGTCGAGGTGATCGGGATCGAGCCGAGCGCGACGATGCTCCGTCCGTGGAACGTCGTCGAGGGCTCCGTCCTCGCGCGCCCGGACGGCATCGTCGTCGACGAGACCGAGTACGCGAAGCTCCAGATCGACGCGCTCGATCAGCGCCGCGAGATCTCCGGCTCACGCGCGCGGGTGGACGGCCTCACGCACGGCATTCGGAGCTTCACGACGTCGCCCTACGTCTGGACGAACCTCGCCGCCGCGCGCTCGTTCACGCGCCTCGACGAGACGCAGCTCACCTACGTCCTCGTGAAGGCGGAGCCGGGCGTCGACGCGCGCGAGCTCGCCGCCCGCATCGGGAAGATCCCGCACGTCGAGGCGTACACGAAGGCGGAGCTCTCGGCGCGTACGCAGGGCTACTGGTCGTCGCGCACCGGCGTCGGCGCGGGCTTCTTCACCACCGCCGTCATCGGCGTGATCGTCGGCGTCGTCGTCGTGGGGCAGATCCTCTATTCGAGCACGCTCGAGCACATCAAGGAGTACGGCACGCTCAAGGCGATGGGCGCAGCGAACGGCGAGGTCGTCCGCGTCATCGTCTATCAGGCGCTCATGACCGCGGCGGCGGGCTTCGCCGTCGGAGGCACCCTCGCGCTGGTCGCGCGCGCGGTGATGAACGAGGCGAACCTCTCCGTCGCGATCACGCCGAGCCTCCTGGCCGCGACCGCGGCGCTCACCGTGATGATGTGCTCCGGCTCGTCGCTCCTCTCCATCACGAAGGTGCTCCGCCTCGATCCGGCGAGCGTCTTCAAGGCCTAGGTGAAGTCATGAACCCCATCGTCGAGCTCGTGAACATCGAGAAGGTCTACGGCGCGGACGAGACGCGCGTCACGGCGCTCACCGGCGCGTCGCTGAAGGTGCGGCCCGGCGAGGTCGTCCTGATCGAGGGCCCGTCGGGCTCCGGCAAGACGACGTTGATCTCGATCCTCGGCCTGCTCCTCCGCCCGACCGCGGGGCAGGTCGTCATCGGCGATCGCAACGCCGCCGCGCTCCCCGAGCGCGAGCTCCCCGCCATCCGCGCGAAGACGTTCGGCTTCGTGTTCCAGGGCTTCAACCTGTTCCCCGCCCTCTCCGCGGAGGACAACGTCGTCCTCGCGCTGAAGATGAAGGCGCCGCGCTTCCCCGATCCGGTCCGCGAGGCGCGGCGTCTCCTCGACGCGGTCGGCCTCGCCGATCGCCGCCATCACCTGCCGGCCGATCTCTCCGGCGGCCAGAAGCAGCGCGTCGCGATCGCGCGCGCGCTCGCGGGCAGCCCGCCGGTGGTGATCGGCGACGAGCCCACCGCGGCGCTCGACACGAAGACGGCGCTCGGCGTGATGGAGCTCTTTCGCCGGCTCGCGTCGGAGGAGCGGCGCGCGGTCGTGGTCGTGACGCACGACCCGCGCCTCGAGCGCTTCGCGGATCGGATCGTGCGAGTCGAAGACGGAAACGTGCGGGCGGACGAGCTCGCGGCGGCGTGAGGAGGAGGACGAGATGAAGAAGCGAATCGTGGCGGGGCTCCTGGCGGCGGCCTCTCTCTGTGCGGGTGTCGTGTTGAGCGCGCAGGGCGCGTCGTCGCCGCCGCGGGTGGCGAAGCAGGCGCCGAGCGAGCTCGTCGCGCCGGCGCTCGTCGAGGCGGAGGGCGATCTCGTCTCGCTCGGCTTCGACACGAACGGTCGCGTCGCCGTCGTGCTCGTGAAGGAGGGCGATCGCGTGACGGAGGGCGATCTCCTCGCGCGGCTCGACGATCGGCTCCCGCGCGCGACGGTCGCGCGGGCGGAGGCGGCGCTCGCGGCGGCGGAGGCTCGCCG